>NZ_JAGFPF010000002.1:0-246197 GCF_025962695.1 Candidatus Symbiopectobacterium sp. NZEC135
ATTAGGTCAAAACCCTATACTCACTAGGAAGTAGCGGCTTCAACCCTATAAATGTTTTAACTTTTATGAAACGAAAATCAGTCGATGCTGAACCGTTCAACCAGTAACAAAGTGAATAAAAATTCACATTTTATAAATTAAAAATCAAGACGAGTTTATGAGGCGGGGGCAAGTGATACGTATTGTTAACATTTCTCTTTTTCCAAACGGTGATACTTTCAGCAACAAAAACCTATACACAACACCATCACCCTCCTCACTTTTGCCGATAAAAATCAGCTATTACCCATCAATTTTACTCTCTCGATCTGGCGATTGACATCGTTAATCGCCACGTCATACATCATTAACCTCCTCTTGAGATGGTCCAAATGATCGGCAGTCTTTTCCGCCCGTTTGGTGTAAGTATGGTGCTTTGCATCATAGCGATTGATAGCGTGGGTGACGTCTTTCATCAACGCCTGTCGGCACTGCTCACTAAGCGATACCCCATCACTGGTCCCTTTCTTCAAGGCATTTTGATATTCCTTTAACACAGCACGTTCATGACAGTAATCGATGAGGGTGCGCTGCCATTGCTTCCCATGTACGCTGGGTATTTCTCTTTCGATGTATTTTCTTCGACCACAAACGCGTTGAGTGCCAAAATATTTTTTGGCATAAGCGTCTTCAGAAAGATAACTTTTCCATGTGATAGGGCCAAACCCGATACCTTTCGCGTTGTAAATTTTGTTATCCACCGCTAAACGCAGAATATAATCCAGATTATCGATTTTCTTCTGTGCGTGGCGCGTAATTTCACTAAGCCGACTATAAAGACACTCGACCTGTTTCGTGGTTTCGGATAAATTATCGTTAGCTTTCTTCATTATCGTTTCAGCATCATCATCACGCAATATGTTTAATTGCAAACGGCACGCCTCACTTTTATGTTTAAAAAGCTCAGCGTTATCTACGTTCAAGGCTTTGATCCCCACATGTTTTGAAATCTCTTTTTCAAAACACGACTTCTCAATTTGTATTTTCCTTTGATTATCCTTATAGCGACTTATATAGTGGTCTCTCACATTGGGATCTTTGGTGACACGACGCTTTAATGCCTCTGATATTTCATTTAATTTCTCTTTTTTTTGGTCATGACATTTAGATTTCTGACGCACTAGCTTTTCGTACAAAGGAGCAAGTCTTTTATCCACATCATGCTGATCTTTAATATTCATTCGTTTAAATAATTCCAGACCATTAGTGGCGAACTCTATGCCTTTCGCTACCTTCCACATTTTGTCTAACGCCTCATGGCTTATTCTATCCAGACTATTAAAGGATAGATACGTAGACATAAATTCATTGACATTCACAGGTTCAAATTTAAGAGGCATAACGTCGACATACTCCTGTTAAAGAATAATATTAGAAAGCCATGATGTAATGTTATTGGCGCATTGTATTCCATAAAGCGTTCATTCAATTGGCATGTTTGATAATCCAAATATCGATACATTAAGCAGATAAATAGTATTGGCTTTATCACCGCGTGAGCACGTTTCCTTTGACATGTCGTTTGTGGCAGACGTCGTGCCACACCGCTCGGGCATCAAAGAAGACAGAAACCGTTTCTATGCTGATTTAAAAATGTACACAGTCAGTATTTTCGTGGGGTCGATCGACAAATCGCGACAAGAAATCAGTGCAATCTGTTCCGCTTACCACTATTCTCTGACAAACGGTAGTCATCAGCGCATTTTCATCTGGTTATCACCGTAAAAATAACATTACACAAACGTAAAATGACGCGAGTATCCGCATCGTGTCTGCTGCGCTCTGACAGAGGGTTATATTAATGGATGGTCAACAACACGACGGGACGCTGAAACGCGGCTTAAAAAACCGTCATATTCAGTTGATTGCCCTGGGTGGTGCCGTCGGCACCGGGCTGTTTTTAGGGATTGCCGCCACTATCAAAATGGCAGGGCCTTCCGTACTGCTGGGCTATGCCATCGGCGGTATCATCGCGTTTCTCATCATGCGCCAATTAGGAGAGATGGTCGTCGAAGAACCTGTTGCAGGCTCTTTTAGCCATTTTGCCTATAAATATTGGGGTGATTTCGCTGGGTTCGCTTCCGGCTGGAACTATTGGGTGCTCTACGTGCTGGTCGCAATGGCTGAACTGACAGCAGTGGGCATCTATGTGCAGTACTGGTGGCCTGATATTCCCACCTGGGTTTCTGCCGCCGTCTTTTTCCTGGTGATTAATGCCATTAACCTCGCCAATGTCAAAGTGTACGGTGAAATGGAGTTCTGGTTTGCCATCATCAAGGTCGTGGCCATTATCGGCATGATCGTGTTTGGCGGCTGGCTGCTGTTAAGCGGTCAGGGCGGACCGGAAGCCACCGTGACCAACCTGTGGGCGCAAGGCGGATTTTTCCCCAATGGCATCACCGGTCTGGTGATGGCAATGGCAGTTATCATGTTCTCGTTTGGTGGCCTGGAACTGGTAGGAATCACCGCAGCAGAAGCGGATAACCCGGAAACCAGCATCCCACGCGCCACCAATCAGGTCATCTACCGTATTCTGATCTTTTATATCGGCTCGCTGGCCATTCTGCTGTCGCTCTACCCTTGGGGAAAAGTCGTGGAAGGGGGGAGCCCGTTTGTCATGATTTTCCACAACCTGGACAGTAATATTGTAGCAACCATACTGAACATTGTGGTGTTGACGGCAGCCTTATCGGTCTACAACAGCTGCGTGTACTGTAACAGCCGTATGCTTTACGGCCTTGCCAAGCAAGGTAATGGCCCGAAAGCGCTGCTAACCGTTGATAAACGCGGCGTGCCCGTTATTGCTATCGGTATTTCTGCCGCCGCCACTGCGCTGTGCGTTCTGATCAATTATCTGATTCCGGGTAAAGCGTTCGAACTCCTGATGGCGTTGGTGGTGTCTGCACTGGTGATAAACTGGGCCATGATCAGCCTGGCGCACTTGAAATTCCGCAAAGCCAAAGCGCAGGAAGGCGTGCAGACCAAATTCAAAGCGCTGCTCTATCCGCTAGGCAATTATATTTGCCTGCTGTTCCTGACGGGTATTTTAGTGATCATGTTCATGACACCGGGAATTCAGATTTCCGTACTGCTGATTCCCGTATGGCTGGTCGTGCTTGGCATCGGTTATGCCATGAAACAGAAAAAACAGCGGATCGCAACCACCCGCTAAGTGATATGACAACGGCACCTTCGGGTGCCGTTTTACCTTTCCATCATCGCCCTTTGTTGCCTGCCAGCGCTGCGAGTACGCATCAACACGATAGGGGGAGAAGAAGTAAGGAGCGACGCTTGGACGAGGAGACTTTTACCGAAAGCACAGGTACAGACTGTACTTTAGTACATCTGGTATTTATAAGTTAAAAGAATTATCGTTATTGAATAAGAATGAGAGAGTTTGGGAAAAAAAGTGATCCTCACGAAGAGGATCATACGCCAAATTGGCCAACACCAGGGAAAAATTTTGCGTATTATTGCGAACAACGGATATGTTGTCAATGCTCAGTGAAACCAATTAGGATTTTAGATACACTTCATTTACTTTTAAAAGTAGCAAAAAAATTTTAAACTCAACAGTTTCACTGCGAAATAATATCTACCTAAACATTCACATTTTATAGAATTCCCTTCTTTTGATAGACATACCTCACTCCAAGGTAACATCTACGTATTCAGCCAACAGCGGTCCGCTTAATCCCTATAACAACATGATCTTAGTCTATAATATAGATTATAAGGATTTTATTCAATAATGGAGAAAATACATGCCACATGTTTTTTTAACAATACTGAAGTTAACGTTTCAATCAGAAATCATTTAGAAAAATAGTTAGGTGAATATAATCACATCAATTTTGCTTATGCAATAATGAACAAAAAAGACCCGACCGAGTTTACAGTAATATCAAATAAGACAGCGTGGTTTTCATTCTATAATCAACATAATTATCAATTTATTGATCCCGTCCTCATGACCGCATCATCGCGCATCACACCATTTTCTTGGCATGAAAGTGTAGCGATGAATAAAGATACAAAAAAAAATATCATTTTCCAGATGGCGAAGCGCTATAACATAGTTGATGGATATACTTTTTTGCTTCACGATCATTGCGACCATCTTGCTGTCCTGTCGATCATTATGGATAAGCACAATGACGATAATATCGAAAATACCATAACAGATTATAAGAATGACATCCAGATGTTGCTATTGACGACACATGATAAAATGATGGGTTTTTATCATAAGGGAGATAACCTGGACAGCGTCAATACACCGCCAGAAAAAAAGGTCTTATCAAAGAGGGAGAATGAAATATTATATTGGGCAAGCATTGGGAAATCATATCAAGAAATCGCTATTATTCTTGCGATAAAACTCACTACAGTAAAATACCATATGGGTAATGCCGTAGAAAAATTGGGTGTTAATAATGCCAAGCACGCAATAAAACGAGGCATCGAGTTAAAACTCATTAGACCTATTTAGTCCTCTCACAATAGCGTCCTCCCTTTATAATTCGTGCGTTAAGAGGGCATCAAGTGAGTGAGGATCTGTCTGAAACCGCGTTGAACAAGATGTAAACGGGCTTCGGAGGATGCACTCTTTGAAGATGGCCCCATCAATGCCAGGCACGTTGCGATATACACCGCCAGACGCAGCTCAAAGCAACGTACCATAAATCGTGAGCACAGCCACCACCACCACCATCACTACAGAGACCTTTTTCGCGAGTGTTACTGCGGCGCGCGGCGCATCAATGGGGTCGGTGTGAGATTCGCGAACCAGAGAAAATTGTGCCAGCTGCGTAACAACCCAATAGGGAGAATGGTGCCAATCGCCCAACGATGCCAACCAGGCAGGAAGCGCTTTTTCACCGTGACCTAACAGCGCATAGGTGATCCCCACCAAACGTGCCGGGATCCAATCTAACCAGCGTAATAAGGCATCTACGCCTGATTGTGCGCGGCCCAAAGGGGTATGATGTCGCGCCAGACAGGTTTGACGAGCGCGTAAAATGGCATAACCAACCAGCGCTATCGGCCCGTATGACCCAGCAACCACAAACCAGAACAACGGAGCCAGATAAAAGCGAAAATTGAGCCACAGCAGTGCATTCTGCAATTCACTCAGTTTTTCTCGCTCGGTGGCATCCAGCGGTAAACCATGAATCAACGCCAGCTCTTCTGCCAGCGCCTGCATTGCATCCTGTTCGCCGCGTTGTGCTGCGCCAAGGTAATTCTGGTAATGCTGCCTCACCTCCCCAGCACCAATACACAACAGTATGATAGCAATCCAAAGCAATAACCCCACCAACCCAAACAATACCCCCTTCGCCAGCCACAGCAACGCAGCGGTCGCGGTCATCCCCACCAAGGCTAACAGCAATGTCTGCAACAAAGAGGGGGCAGAAAGGCGGCGAAAAATCATTTCCAGATGGGCGTCTATCTGCCAGCGATCGTTTTTTTTAAACAAACGCTCCCACGTCAGAGCCAGTAGCAAGGTAAACAGGGTCATGAGCACTCATTCCTCTTATCGTCAATTTCCGGCACTTGGATCAATTGGTAATAGTGCTGCCAGTCAAAGGCCGGGCCGGGATCAGTTTTACGTTGAGGGGCGATATCACTATGCCCGGTAATACACTGTGGCGTAATAGGGTAATGGGTCAACAACAACCGGGTAACACAGGCCAGCTGTTGATATTGCTCCTGAGTAAAAGGTAGCGTATCCGTGCCTTCCAGCTCGATACCAATGGAGAAATCGTTACACCGCTCACGACCGGCAAACTGAGACACCCCGGCATGCCAAGCGCGTTTATCAAAAGGGACATATTGCACAATGCTGCCATCACGGCGAATCAAACAGTGTGCCGACACCCGCAAATGGCTGATGTCTTGAAAATAGGGGTGCGCTTGGGGATCGAGCGTCGCCGTGAACAGTTGGTCAATGTAGGGGCCGCCAAACTCTCCCGGCGGTAAGCTGATATTGTGTATCACCAGCAATGAAGGAAGCTCTGCGTCAGGGCGCGCATCATAATGGGGAGAAGGCACCCGTTTTACGCCTGTTAACCAACCCGCTTCCAACTGCATATCACATGCTCTCCAAGAAATGGTGTCATGCCATTATTACTCAGCCTTGGTTATTTTCCTAGCAAGGACATCCTTAAAATAACCATTAACCTATTAAAATATAATAAATTTATTAAAACCCACTTATTTTCTGCGATATCGATTCCATATTTTAAAACAATCATGTAACCCGAGCCATTCTTTACGAGTCGCTCTTCCAGTTATCCACTTCCGCGCTCGTCCTCCCCCCTTGCCTCTTCTACCTTTATGCCAAACCGGCTGACTGAAAAGGACGATGATGAACACAGAACGCGGATTCACCCTGGTTGAGTTGATGATCGTTATCGCGATTGTTGCCATTCTCGCCTCCATTGGTATCCCTGCTTATCAGGGATACCTGCAAAAGGCGGCTATGACAGACATGCTGCAATCGCTGGCACCGTATCAAACGGCAGTCAATTTGTGCGCGTTAGAAAACAGCAGCGTTGCGACTTGTAATGCAGGAAGTCAAGGTATTCCCGCCGCAAGAGGATCTCGCTATGTCAGTGATGTCAGCGTAACACGAGGTGTAATCACATTGACGGGACAGTCTGCCTTACAAGGGTTGAACGTGACCTTAACGCCACGTTGGGATACCAGCAGCAGCTCCGTCATCTGGAGTCGAAACTGTCAGTCAGCAACACAGTCCGACAGCCTTATCGCCGCCTGCCAGCGCGTATTTCGTTTCGATGATGTCTCGGAGGGAACATGAACACATACGCACCGCTGGATCAAGAGATCAAGCAACTGTGCCAACGCTATCAGGCACGGCTGCTGACTTTGGATGAACAAACCGTCACTGTCGCCGTCACCGATGATGTGGCTCCTGCATTGCTGACAGCGCTAAAGTTTGCCAGTAATCGCCGTGTCGTGGTGGAACGCTGGTCACAAGCGAAACTGGAGCAGGCTTTCCACCCCGTACCGCAGGCGGCAGAAAGCGACGCGGTGTTCAGCGTGACGCCCACCACCGAGCCAACAGACGAAGAAACGTCCGTTATCCACTATATCAATCAAACGCTGGCGCAAGCTTTCCAGCGACGGGCTTCAGATATCCATTTTGAACCCATGGCGGGCAACTATCGCGTTCGCATGCGTATTGATGGCGTACTGCATATATGCACGCCCCCTCCATTAGACTGGGCAGCACGTCTTACTGCTCGGCTAAAAATCTTGGGACAATTGGATATTGCAGAGCGCCGTCTGCCGCAAGACGGTCAGTTCTCGTTTGCGCTGGATACGCAGTCGCTCTCGCTGCGTATTGCCACACTGCCCGTACTGGAAGGTGAAAAAGTTGTACTGCGCGTATTACAAACCTACCAACAAATGCTCACTCTCGACAATCTGGGCTTATCGCCGACGGCATACGCCTGTTTGACACACGCGTTGCTGCAACCACAAGGCATGATCCTGGTCACAGGACCAACGGGAAGCGGTAAAACAGTCACACTCTACAGCGCTATATGCTGGCTGAATGAGAGTCAACGCAATATTTGCAGCGTGGAAGATCCGATAGAAATCCCGCTACCCGGCATCAATCAGACGGCATTGAACGTCAAGGCCGAGCTGGATTTCAGCCGTATTTTGCGCGCCCTGCTGCGTCAAGATCCTGATGTTGTCATGATCGGCGAAATACGTGATAGCGAAACGGCGGAAATTGCCGTGAAAGCGGCGCAAACCGGTCATCTGGTATTATCGACGCTGCATACCAATTCCGCGATTGAAACCCTAACCCGGCTCGGGCATTTGGGTATTCCCGGCTACTTGCTCGCGGGTGCGCTGACGCTGCTCATTGCCCAGCGTCTGGTTCGGCGTCTCTGTCCGCACTGTAAAACACCGGCGTCCCCGCCATTAACATTTCCCGATACGCTATGCGCCTCCCCCGTTCAGCACTGGGAGGCACAGGGCTGTGAACACTGCGTGAAGGGGTATTATGGTCGAATTGCCCTCTACGAGTTGCTGCCGGTCACCCCAGCGCTGCGGCACGCATTGAGTCGTGGTGCCAGCGCGCAAGACCTCGCGGTACTGGCTAACGAAACGGGTTATGACACGCTATTCATAGCGGCATTACAACGGGTTTCTCAAGGAGAGACATCCGCTGCCGAAATGTATCGGGTTATTGGCGCATCACCACACTCTCATTGAGCCTACGTCCATGCCACAAAAACTCTACTCATGGCTTGCCCTCACGCCACACGGAGAATTACAGCGCGGGGAAAGCATCGGTAATGAAAGCCAGCACGTTTATCTACGTTTGGCTAAGCGGGGATACCAGCCGTTACGTTTACGATACCGGCAGACGCTCACGCAACGTTATTGGAAAGCAACGGCACGTATTGCCTTATTTAAACAGATTGCCGCATTGTTACAGGCGGGTCTGCCGCTGCTGAATGCGCTGCGACTGCTGGCCGAACAGCATGAACTACCGGGATGGCGATGCCTGATTAACGCATTGGCCGATGACATTGCCGAAGGCGAATCTTTTTCCGATGCCCTGCGCCACCACCCGCGGGTGTTTCCTGCGCTTTACCCCACCCTGGTCGCCGTTGGTGAGATGACCGGTAAACTGGATGTATGTTGCCAACAGTTGGCGACGCAGCAAGAGCAGCAGCTTCAACTGCAAAAGAAAGTGAAGCAAGCGCTGCGCTATCCTGGTTTTGTTCTGGGCGTTAGCATTACGGTGAGTATCATCATGCTGATAGGAGTATTACCCGAATTTGCCAGCTTGTATGAGTCATTCGAGGCACCGCTACCGCCGCTGACTCAGCACGTTCTGGCACTGGCTGATGTGGTTGCACATCACGCGCTGCTGTTACTTACGCTCCCGGTGAGCATCGTACTGGGGTATCCGGTGTGTCGCGCCCGCTCCATGGCCTTACGACGGCAGGAAGAACGTTTTTTGATGAAGATCCCGCTACTCGGCGCACTGATGCGAGGAGAAGCATTGAGCTATCTTTTCACGCTGCTCGACGTGACACAACGCGCCGGGTTGACACTGCCCGCCGGTTTGACAGCCGCCGCCACCCTTCCCTATTTTGCCTATCAGGAAGCACTAATCCCGATTCTGCGAAATATAGAGCAGGGGGACTCGCTGCAACAGGCGATAACACCTTATAACCGGTTATTCCCACCCCCTTGTGCGCAACTGATCCGCGTAGGAGAGGAGACTGGTGCGTTGGACAACATGTTTAACCAGTTAGCGCAATGGCACCAGCAGCAGACAACACAGCGCGCACAAACGCTGACCCACACGCTGGAGCCCCTACTGATCGTGCTGGTTGGTGGCATCATTGGTACGCTGGTGATCGCCATGTACCTGCCCATCTTTCAATTCGGAGATCTGATGACGAATGCGTAATCGCTTCGCCATCGTCGTGCAGTCTGCACCGCGTGTGTTGGCGCTATGCGTTGCCGTTATAGGTACGGTTTTCCTGCTCCGCTACACGAATAAACGTGGTGCGTTTAGTGAGTTCTTTCAGGCGAGAAGCACCAACGTAGGTGCATGCCGAGCGCAAACCACCCAGAATATCACGTACCGTATTATCAACCGGGCCACGTAGCGGCAGCTTGACCGTTTTCCCTTCTGCGGCGCGATACTCTGCGACACCGCCGGAATGACGCTCCATCGCAGAAGCAGAACTCATGCCATAGAACAGCATCAGCTTCTGGCCATTCTCTTCCACCACACGACCTTCACACTCGTCGTGGCCTGCCAGCATGCCGCCGAGCATCACAAAATCTGCACCGCCGCCAAAGGCTTTCGCCACGTCCCCCGGCATCGAGCAGCCACCGTCACTGACGATCTGTCCGCCCAAGCCGTGTGCGGCATCCGCACATTCAATCACCGCGGAGAGTTGTGGATAACCCACACCGGTTTTCACTCGCGTGGTACATACTGAACCCGGTCCGATCCCCACCTTGACGATATCCGCGCCAGAAAGAATCAGCTCTTCCACCATTTCTCCCGTCACGACGTTCCCGGCGCAAATGACCTTATCCGGCCAGGCTTCACGCGCTTTTTGCAGGAAATTAACGAAATGCTCGGAATAGCCGTTGGCAACGTCAATGCAAATAAATTTGAGTTCAGCAGACAGCGCCAGGATCTGTTTGACCTTGACGAAATCCGCCTCCGACGTACCGGTGGATACCATCACGTGGCGTAACACCGTTTCCGGTGCTTCTTTGACGAACTGCGCCCACTGCTCGACGCTGTAGTGCTTATGCACGGCAGTCAGCACGTCAAACTCCGCCAGCGCACGCGCCATACGAAAGGTACCTACGGTATCCATATTGGCTGCAATCACCGGTACACCAGACCAGGAACTCCCTGCATGAAGGAAGGTGAATTGGCGTTCCAATTCAACGTCAGAACGACTTTTCAAGGTAGAGCGCTTGGGGCGAATAAGGACATCTTTGAAACCGAGCTTCAGATCTTCTTCAATACGCATGACGGTTATCTTCCTGGTTATAGCGGCGAGTATGCCAGCAATGCGGCCACGTAAAGTACAAAGGGAGAAGGCCATTCCCAGTTACCTCATCATACGCAGTAATAATGCAACAACAAGACTGCGATTTTCCGTTTATTTGGGCTAGAATCCCATAAATTTACCTGATCATTTTCACACAAGGCGTTATGACCTATATCGTAGCCTTAACAGGTGGCATCGGCAGCGGAAAAAGCACGGTCGCCGATGCCTTCGCCACCTTCGGGATCCCGGTTGTCGATGCTGATGTCATCGCTCGTCAGGTAGTAGAACCCGGTGCGCCAGCGTTATTGGCTATTCAGGCGTATTTTGGTAACGATATGTTGAATAGCGATGGCACCTTGAATCGCGCCATGCTCCGCCAGCGCATTTTTTCCTCAACTGAGGATAAAACATGGCTAAATGCTTTATTGCACCCCTTGATTCATGCAGAAACACGGCGACAATGGCAACAGGCAAAAGGCCCCTATGTGCTGTGGGTGGTGCCACTGTTGGTGGAGAATGGGTTGCAATCCTTGGCACAGCGCGTGGCGGTCGTTGATGTCCAAAGGGACACGCAGTTAGAACGCCTGCTTGCTCGTGATAAGGTAAATCGCCAGCAGGCTGAGAACATACTCGCGTCACAGGCAACGCGTGAACAGCGGTTGGCCTGTGCGGATGACATTATTGATAACAACGGTCGCCCCGGGGCGTGGATGGAGCAGGTTGCCGCGTTACATCAACGCTACCTCGCCCTTGCCGCCGACAACGACCGACAGGACAAGTAACAATGAGCGATGCCCTTTCCACCGTGTTGTTTGAATACCCACTCAATGAAAAGACGCGTACCTGGCTACGCTTGGAAACGCTGCTGCAACAGTTGCATGAAAATCACAGCTGGGCAGATATGGGCAGTGCACTTGCCTTCTTTCGTGCCGTGGTCGATTTGCTCGACGTACTGGAACGCGGAGACATTCGTACTGAACTGCTTAAAGAGCTGGAGCGTCAGCAACAAAAGCTGCTGCAATGGAGCGATGTACCCGGCGTCGATCATGACCGTATCCATGCACTGCGCCAACGTTTAAAGCAACTCGCGGCCGTGCTAATGTCCGCACCGCGCATGGGGCAATTTTTGCGTGAAGACAAGTTAATCGGCATGGTACGGCAGCGTCTGAGTATTCCAGGCGGCTGTTGCAGTTTTGATGTGCCAACCCTGCATCTGTGGCTGCATCAGCCGCAGGCGCAGAAGCAACAAGTGATCGATGCCTGGCTACACTCATTGTCACCGCTAAAAAACTCACTCGATCAGGTACTGGAGCTAATTCGCCACTCGGGTACGTTTCGGGCACAAACCAGTTTGAACGGATTCTTTCAAGATAACGCGGTGGATGCCGACCTGATTCGTTTACAATTGGCTATCGAGCATCAGCTCTACCCTCAGGTCTCAGGCCATAAATCACGCTTTGCGATTCGCTTTTTACCCTTAGACAGCGAAAATGGCCACGTGCCCGCGCGCCTGTCCTTTGAATTGGCCTGTTGTTAACCGCTATTGTTGTAGGAAAAAACATGGATAACGAAACCTTCACTGTTAGCTGCCCTACCTGTAAAAAGTCGGTGGAGTGGGGAGAAAATAGCCCTTATCGCCCCTTTTGCAGCAAACGCTGCCAGCTTATCGATCTCGGGGAATGGGCAGATGAAGAAAAACGCATCCCGAGCAATGAAGATATTTCGGACAGTGACGAATGGAGCGAAGAACCTCGCCATTAACGCCTGACGATTAATCAGCAGGGTTGTTGCACCGGCTTAGCAATGCGTTTCCTTCAGCCAGCGGATCATCTCGACGTTGGCGGGAGGAAATTCATCTTCCAGCAGCGACGCCGCATCCAGCCAGCGAGACGGCTGCCCCTCACGCCCATAGGGTTCCCCCTGCCAGCGTTCAACCATAAAGAAGTGCAGCGTAATAATGCGCTCATCGGTTTCCACGGTTTTGCTGTTCAGCGCTGTCGGTGCCAGCGCTTCAATCCCCACCTCTTCACGCAATTCACGAATCAGCGCTTGTTCAGCGGTTTCGCCCGGTTCCACTTTGCCACCGGGAAACTCCCACATTCCCGCCATGTGTACGCCCTGAGGGCGACGGGCGATAAAAAACTCGCGTTGCGCATTACGAATAATGCCTACCGCAACGTTCAGGTGTTTACGCACGACTTACTCCTTCAAATTCCAGCCAAATAAAAGGCGGTCATCGACCGCCTCTTCGTTATACCCATCATACTTCAAGTTGCAGGTGTGTTGGCTGCGTTCGCTCACCCGAATCACTTACCTGAGTAAGCGCATCGGGACTATGAACCTCATCCCTGAGGTTCACCCTACGGGCCAGCGCAAGCGCTGTTCAAATCTGTTCCAGACAGATTTGTCACGCACTTGCCGCCTTCCTGCAACTCGAATTATTTAGGGTATATATCACAGTGAGCAAGGCATTAGTGCTGCAAACGGCCATGACACTGTTTGTACTTTTTACCGGAGCCGCACGGGCACGGATCGTTACGACCAACCTTGCGATCGCCCTGCCCGGCAGCCGCGGCCGCCGCGCTGATTTGATCGTCGCTCTGGTGGCTCAACTGTTGCTGACGCGCCAGGCGCTCTGCCTCTTCACGACGTTGTTGCTCCAGCGCTTCAACCTCTTCCGGCATTCTAACCTGTACCTTGCTCAGCGTGCTGATCACTTCATATTTCAAGGACTCTAGCATGTTAGCAAACATCGAGAAGGATTCGCGCTTGTACTCCTGCTTAGGATCTTTCTGCGCATAACCGCGCAGGTGGATACCCTGACGCAGATAATCCATGGCCGCCAGATGCTCTTTCCACAGGGAATCCAGCGTTTGTAGCATCACGCCCTTCTCGAAGTTGCGCATCACATCGACACCGACCACTTCTTCTTTGCGATGGTAGACATCGATGGCCTGTTGCAGAATACGCTCACGCAGAGTTTCTTCATGCAGCGTGTGCTCTTCATCCAACCAGGCTGAAATGGGCAACTCGAGATCGAAATCGTTTTTCAGGCGCTGCTCCAGCCCTTCGATATCCCACTGCTCTTCCAGCGACTGCGTCGGAATGTGGTTATCAATCGCCAGCTTAAACACGTCTTCACGGATGCTGTTAATGGTTTCGCTGATATCCACCACGTCCAGCAATTCATTACGCTGGGTGTAAATGGCACGGCGCTGATCGTTGGCAACATCATCATATTCAAGCAGTTGCTTACGGATATCAAAGTTGCGGCTTTCCACTTTGCGTTGGGCGTTGGCAATGGCTTTGGTGACCCACGGGTGTTCAATGGCTTCACCGGGTTTCATGCCCAGTTTACGCATCATGTTAGAGACACGATCGGAGGCAAAAATACGCATCAGCGCATCTTCCATCGACAGGTAAAAACGGGAGGAACCTGCATCCCCCTGACGACCAGAACGACCGCGCAGCTGGTTATCGATACGGCGTGATTCATGACGTTCCGTACCGATAATGTGCAAACCACCGGCAGCCAGTACTGCATCGTGACGCACTTGCCACGCGGCTTTGGCTTCAGCAATCGCGGCTTCATCCGGATCGTCCAGCAGTGCCAATTCGGCCTGCAAGCTGCCGCCCAGCACGATATCGGTACCACGGCCCGCCATGTTGGTGGCGATGGTCACCGCGCTTGCCTGACCGGCCTGCGCAACAATATCTGCTTCTTTGGCGTGGAATTTAGCGTTCAGGACGTTGTGCTTGATGCCTGCTTTAGTCAGCGCTTCTGACACCACTTCCGATTTCTCGATGGAGATAGTCCCCACCAACACCGGCTGGCCCTTCACGCTGCGCTCTTTGATATCTTCGATGATCGCGTCGATCTTTTCCTGCTCAGTCATGTAGACCAGATCGGGTAAATCTTTACGGATCATTGGGCGGTTGGTCGGTACAACAATGGTATCGAGCTTATAAATAGAGCTGAATTCAAACGCTTCGGTATCGGCCGTACCGGTCATCCCGGCCAGCTTTTCGTACAGACGGAAGTAGTTCTGGAAGGTGATCGACGCCAGCGTCTGGTTTTCGTTCTGGATCTTCACGTTCTCTTTAGCTTCCACCGCTTGGTGCAAGCCGTCAGACCAGCGACGCCCCTGCATGGTACGACCGGTGTGCTCATCCACGATGATCACTTCGCCGTCTTTCACGATGTAGTCAACGTCGCGGGTGAACAGCACATGGGCGCGCAGCGCGGCGGTAACGTGGTGCATCAGCATGATATTGGTTGGAGAATACAGTGATTCTCCCTCGTCCATGATGCCTTGTTTTACCAGCAGCTCTTCCACCAGCACCAGGCCGCGTTCGGTCAGGTTAACCTGACGCGCTTTTTCATCCACCGAGAAGTGCCCTTCACCGTGGAAGGTATCTGAGTCCTCTTTTTCCTGACGAATCAGGTGCGGAATGATTTTATTGACGCGAATATAGAGATCGGAGCTGTCTTCCGCCGGACCGGAGATGATCAGCGGAGTACGCGCTTCATCGATCAGGATGGAGTCCACTTCATCCACCAACGCATAGTAAAGCTTACGCTGCACGCGCTCTTCGGGGCTGAATGCCATGTTGTCGCGCAGATAGTCAAAGCCGTACTCGTTGTTGGTACCGTAAGTGATATCGGCCGCATAGGCTTCACGCTTGGCCGGTGCAGGCATGCCCGGCAGGTTGATGCCAACCGTCAAGCCCAGGTATTCAAACAGCGGGCGGTTATTCTCGGCGTCACGCTGTGCCAGGTAGTCGTTCACCGTCACCACGTGCACACCACGGCCAGTCAGGGCATTGAGGTAAGCAGGCAGGGTTGCGGTCAGGGTTTTACCTTCACCGGTACGCATTTCAGCGATGCAGCGTTCGTTCAGCACCATGCCGCCCATCAACTGTACGTCAAAATGGCGCATACCAAACACACGTTTACTGGCTTCACGCACCACCGCAAACGCCTCAGGCAACAACGCTTCAAGGGTTTCCCCTTTCTCAAGGCGCGCACGGAATTCAGCGGTTTTTGCTTTCAGTTCATCATCCGACAGCGCTTCGATGGTCGGTTCCATTCGGCTGATAACATCAACCACTTTACGCATACGGCGCAGCGTACGATCGTTACGGCTGCCAAAAACTTTAGTCAGGATACTGGTTAACATAATGATTTTATTCTCACGTAGGCCGCTGTTTCAGCGACGATACGATAGCTACTCATAATTCCTTTCATCGCAATCCGAAGATAGGCGAGAAGAAGCGGTATTCGCGTTTGCATTCAGAACAGTGACATTGTCCATGTCGATTGTTATACGCCAGGAAAACGCGAGTGAAACGGCGAGTCAGGCAGAGCGTGCTGGCCCAGCGCGGATGCCGCGGACTTGAGACAGCCACAGCCCGGTACGGTGAGGAGAAGCGGCAAAAACCTGGGTACCGCGCGGTAAGGGGGATAACGCCGAGGGGGTTTCCGGCAACGTCAACAGTGCATTGAGCGTATCCAGAATCACCAGCGGGTGCGCACTCAACGCCGCCTCGGCCTCCGGCAATACGTGGGCCTGAGGCACCGTCAACGCAAAGGAGAGATGACGAATAACCGTGCGAATGGCATGCTGATGCCAATAATCAATACCAAACGAGGTGCGGCGATGCACCTCTTTCAAACTGGCCAGTTCGGTCAGGCTAAACGTGACGGGATTCTGGCGGCTGATACTGGCCGTCGCGTTTGACGCAGAAGCATGCTCGTTGGTTTCGTTAAGGCTGGTCGGCAGACCAAGGCTGGCCGCAACCATCCCCAACAGGAGATGTGGCCAAAAATAACGTCTGCCAAATTGTCGCCAACGATTTAGAATACCCATGACGAGTTTATTTGCCCACCGGAGCCTGATGCCTATGCGTGATAGCCGCCCCCAATCACTGGAGTCCCTGTTCGATAGCGCGTCAGGGGGAAACAAAGGTCCCTTACACGAGGTCCAACAGCGCGCTATCGCCTTGTTAAAACTTAATCGGGCCGTGAAAGGCTTACTGCCTTCTCAACTGCACCCCTGGTGTCGCGTCGCGAATTATCGACAAGGCCACCTGATACTGGAAACTGCCAATGCAAGCTGGTTAATGCGGTTACGTTATGAGCAACCCTCGTTACTCTCAGCATTGCGCGCTCAGATATTACCATCATTGGCATCGATCGACATCAGGATTAATCCCGCGTTGGCCGCAAAAGGAGATGAAACTGTATCGGGAAAGGATAATTTGCGCGCAGAGAGCAAAAATTCAGATACGCCGCCCCGTCAACTGAGCGAACAAAGCGCCGAGACGCTCCGGCATTTAGCCAGCCACAGTCCGGAAAAATTGAGGAAGATATTAGAAAGGCTGGCTTCACTCGCCGGAGAGGGTACGAGTAAAACCAGCCAACAGAAAAAATAACCTGTCATATTCGCCTGAACGACGACACTAACGCCCGATGTCGGTTACGCCAGCACCGTAGAAGGGGCTTTGAACGCCAACGGCACTTCGCGCTCGTTTTCAAAGGTGACGTATTCCCATGCTTCCTGTTTAGCCAACACCGCCTGCAACAACTTGTTGTTGAGCGCGTGACCAGATTTGAACGCAGAGAACGCACCAATGATGTTATAACCGCACATGAACAGGTCGCCGATCGCATCCAGCATTTTATGACGCACAAATTCGTCTTCAAAACGCAGGCCATCTTCGTTCAGCACACGATAATCGTCTACCACGATAGCGCAATCCATACTGCCGCCCAGGCACAGGCCGCGAGATTGCAGGTATTCGATATCGCGCATGAAGCCGAAAGTACGCGCACGGCTGATCTGGCGAATAAACGCATCGGCTGAGAAATCCAGGCAATAGCGCTGTGAGCCTGCATCAATGGCCGGGTGGTTAAAATCGATGGTGAAATCGAGGCTGAAACCGTTATACGGCGTCAGTTCCGCCCATTTATCACCGTCTTCAACCCGCACTGGCTGTTTGATGCGAACGAATTTTTTGGCGCAGTTCAGCTCTTCGATACCAGCATCAAGCAGCAGGTAGACGAACGGGCTGGCACTGCCATCCATAATTGGAATTTCCGGGGCATCAACATCAATCACGATGTTATCGATACCCAACCCCGCCAAGGCGGCGTTCAGGTGTTCCACCGTTGAAATACGCACGTCATGCTCGTTTACCAGGCAAGTACAGAGCATGGTATCACGCACGGATTTGGCATCAGCCGGAAAATCAACCGGTGGATTCAAGTCAGTGCGGCGATAGATGACCCCGGTATTCGCCGGTGCAGGTCGCATCGTCAGCGTGACTTTCTTGCCGGTATGCAAACCGACGCCCGTCGCCTGTACGATACGCTTTAATGTACGTTGTTTGATCATCGTATTATCTCGCAATGTTACTGAACCAACCGTCCTAGCTTACACCAGGACAGGCGGGACAGTTTAGCACAAAGAGCGGAGATTCCAATCACAAGGCGGAGGTTAGTCCGCTTGTTTGCGCAAAAATGCGGGAATATCCAAATAGTCAGGCTCTTTGTTGGTTTGTACCGTTTGGTCATTAACCACCTTGGCCGCCGGTTTTTCCTGCGTCAGCGGCGTCATACCGTGTTGCTGGTAACGGTGATCCATAACCGGTTGGCTAGCTTGTTTGTTAGTCACCAGCGTAATTTCTGGGCGTTTATCCATGCCGATACCGGTCGCCACCACGGTGACGCGCAGTTCGTCGTTCATGTCCGGATCCAACGAGGTACCAATCACCACGGTGGCATTGTCGGAAGCGAACGCACGAATGGTGTTACCCACGGTTTCGAACTCATCCAGACGCAGGTCAAAGCCCGCCGTGATGTTAACCAGCACGCCGCGTGCGCCAGACAGGTCAATATCTTCCAGCAGCGGGCTGGAAATCGCCATTTCAGCAGCTTCTTCGGCACGGTCTTCACCGCGCGCCACGCCGGAGCCCATCATGGCATAACCCATTTCTGACATCACGGTGCGCACGTCCGCAAAGTCTACGTTCATCAGGCCAGGACGGGTAATCAGTTCGGCAATACCTTGGACAGCGCCTTTCAGCACATCGTTCGCTGCACCGAACGCGTCCAGCAAAGAAATGCCGCGACCCAGCACTTTCAACAGTTTGTCGTTAGGGATGGTGATCAGCGAATCCACGTGCTTAGACAGCTCGGCAATCCCCTGCTCGGCAAACGCCATGCGTTTTTTGCCTTCGAAGTTGAAGGGCTTGGTCACAACCGCAACCGTCAGGATACCAAGATCCTTTGCCACTTCAGCCACCACGGGTGCCGCACCAGTACCGGTGCCGCCGCCCATACCGGCAGCGATAAACACCATGTCCGCGCCATCAAGCGCAGCGCGCAGTGCTTCACGGTCTTCTTCCGCCGAGTTACGACCCACTTCCGGGTTGGCACCTGCGCCTAACCCTTTGGTGATGCCGCTACCAATCTGAATCGTCTGCCCCACCGCAGTTTTGCGCAGTGCCTGCGCATCGGTGTTCACTGCGAAGAATTCGACGCCTTCGATGCGCTCGCGCACCATATGTTCGACGGCGTTACCGCCGCCACCGCCGACGCCGATGACTTTAATCACCGCGTCGTTGGTTAACTCCATTGGTTCAAACATAATTTCTCTCCGTTTTGTGCCTGTACCGCGAGACCGTCAAGTGTGCCACACGATCTCTGATAAACATTAAAATTCCTTTCTCAGCCAGCTACTGATGCGTTTAAACCAATTGCCCACTGAGCCACGTTTTTCTACTTCGTGCTCACCGCCCAGGTGAGACTCTTTGCCGTAATGCAGCAACCCGACCGCCGTTGAGTAGAAGGGCTCCTGCGCATAATCCGTTAAGCCTGTTATATTCAGTGGCTGACCGATACGCACCTGCGTGTGGAATACGCGCTTGGCGCAATCAACCAGCCCGTCGATCTGAGCGGCACCGCCCGTCAGCACAATGCCGGCGGCCAAATGGTGTTTCACGCCCTGCTGACGGAGTTGCTCCTGCAATTGCAAAATTTCATCGTTCACCAAATTGAGCAATTCGGTGTAACGCGGTTCAATCACTTCAGCCAGTGTCTGCCGTTGCAGACTGCGTGGCGGCCGACCGCCAACGCTCGGCACTTCCAGATTTTCGTCTTTGCTGACAATCGCGCCTAATGCACAACCGTGGCGTACCTTGATGGCTTCCGCATCCGTGGGCGGTGTGCCAAACGCATAAGCGATGTCGCTGGTCACCACATTGCCCGCGTAAGGGATCACTTTGGTGTGGCGCAGCGCGCCGCCGGTATAGACCGCGATATCCATGGTGCCACCACCGATATCCACCACGCAAACGCCTAACTCACGCTCATCTTCCGTCAGCACGGCGTAGCTGGAAGCCAGGCCGGCGAAAATCAGTTGATCCACTTTCAAACCGCAGCGCTCTACGGCTTTGACAATGTTTTTCGCCATATCATTATGGCAAGTGATCAAATGCACCTTTGCCTGCATGCGCACGCCGGAAAGCCCAATCGGGTTCTTGATCCCTTCCTGGTAATCAATGGCGTACTCTTGCGGAATCACATGCAAAATGCGGTGTTCATCGCGCACGCGCACGGATTTCGCCGTGTGCACCACGCTCTCGACGTCATCCTGCGTCACTTCCTCTTCCGAAATCGGCACGATACCGATTTCATTCTGGCAACTGATGTGCTTGCCCGACAGCGCCAGATAGACGGAAGAAATTTGACAATCCGCCATCAGTTCAGCCTGGTCGATGGTCCGCTGTACGCATTTTACAACGGACTCTAAATCGTTAACGCCGCCTTTATCCATCCCGCGTGACGGACAACTGCCCACGCCGATGATATTGACCATGCCATCGGGCAGAACTTCCCCGACCAGTGCAGCCACTTTTGCTGTACCGATTTCCAGCCCAACTACCAGTTTTCTGTCCGTCGACTTGATCATTGTTGTTTAGCCTGTGCCTGATTCTGTTGCTGATTACCGTTCTGTTTTTGATCAACGTCTTTTCGCTGAGCATTTCCCTGCTGCTGATCCAGCAGAGGCGGTGCCCATCCTACCGCGGCACCGGTGTCGTAACGTAAGTCCACGTAGCTAACACGTTTGTTGTCGTTCTGCGCCTGCCGCTGCAACAGCGGGTAAAGCTCAAGAAAACGTTCCAAACGCCGGGCCCGCTCATCACGCCCCAATTCCAGACGGATGTCATCTTCCAGCCCCAACTGCCACGAATGCCGTGCACTCATCGCCACCATTTTTAATGACAGCTTACTGCTCGCCAACACCTGACTCATGGTGCGGTAGCCTTCCAGCACATCGTTTTCACTGCCTTCTGGCCCGTACAACAGCGGCATTTTGCGATTACCGACCCGTTCAGCGGGCACGCTGAAGGAGTTTCCCTCTGCATCCACCATCAGTAGGTCATTCCACCGCGCTACGGGCACATATTCAACCAGATGAATCTTTAATTCGTCAGGCCACTGCTTACGCACGCTGGCCTGTTTGATCCACGGCAGACGCTCGATCTGCTGTTGGATAACATCCACATCCTGCGTCATAAAGGTGCCCGGCGCGCCCAGCGACAATATCGCCTGGCGAATATCATCATGGGTGGTGTAGTGCCGCTCGCCGGTGACCACTAAACGAGAAAGCGGTAACCGACTGGCATCCTTCATCCACTGCAACACCATCCAACCGCCCCACAGAATGGTGCCCAGCACCATCAGCAGGAACAACAACCCGGCTAACTGCCCACCGTTACTGCGACGCCCGCCTTTTGGCTCTTCGTCGCGTCCGCGCAAATTCCGCGCCGCCTGCGACATATCAAGCAGCCGAGGCCAGGATCTGCGCGACGAGCTGCGAGAAGCTCATCCCGTGCTGCCTGGCCGCCATTGGCACCAGGCTGTGATCCGTCATACCGGGCGAGGTATTCACCTCCAACAGGTAAAACGCGCCGTCGGCGTCCAGCATCAAGTCAACGCGGCCCCAGCCGCGACATCCCAATGCGGCAAAAGCGGCTTGCGCCAGTGCGCCGATAGCCTGCTCTTGCTCTGCCAACAACCCACTGGGACAAAAATACTGCGTCTCGTCAGAGAGATACTTCGCGTCATAATCGTAAAACGCGCCCGCCGCCTGAATACGAATCGAGGGCAGAACCGTCTCGCCTAACAGCGCCACCGTATACTCCGGCCCACTCAGCCACTTCTCAACCAGCACATCGTCGTCATGCTGAAATGCGGTGTTCAGTGCCGACACCAGTTCCTCTTGCTGCGTCACTTTGCTCATGCCGACGCTGGAACCTTCACGGCTCGGTTTCACGATCAGCGGCAAGCCGAGGTGCGCACAGGCTGACTGCAACTGCTCGGGCGTTAACGCGTTATACTGCGCCCGCGTCAACGCGACATAAGGGGCTATCGGCAACCCCAACGCCTGCCACACCAGCTTGGTGCGCCACTTATCCATGGTCAGCGCCGACGCCATCACACCGCTGCCGGTGTAAGGCAACTGCAAAAACTCCAATACCCCTTGCAGCGTGCCGTCTTCACCGCCGCGACCGTGCAGGGCGATAAACACTTTGTCAAACCCGGCCTCTTTCAAGCGAGTGACCGGAAAATCGCGCGGGTCAACGGCTTCGGCATCAATTCCCGCCGCTTTTAGCCCGGCAATCACCGCCTGCCCGGAACGCAGTGACACCTCACGCTCCGCCGATGCTCCTCCCAGCAGCACTGCCACTTTTTCCGCCATACTCACTCCGTAACCAGAGGTTGTAAGCGGGTATCCGCCAGTTTACGCGCCAGCTTGCCTACATTGCCCGCGCCTTGAATCAATACCAGATCGCCATCCTGTAACGTCGGTGCTAGCAGCGTAGCCAGCATATCCGGATCGGTAACCAGAATCGGATCCACCTTGCCGCGCCCGCGAATGGTACGGCACAACGAGCGACTATCAGCACCGGGGATGGGATTTTCTCCCGCCGAGTACACATCCAGCATCAGCAACACATCCACTTGCGACAGCACGTGGGCAAAATCGTCATACAGATCGCGCGTACGCGTGTAGCGGTGCGGCTGAAACACCATCACCACGCGTTTATCCGGCCAACCAGCGCGAGCGGCTTTGATGGTCGCATCCACTTCGGTCGGATGGTGGCCGTAGTCATCCACCAACATCACACTGCCTGCGTTGCCATTAACCGCATCCAACGGAAATTCGCCCAGGAAATCGAAACGGCGTCCGGTTCCCTGAAAACTGGACAGTGCGCGCAGGATTGCCACGTCATCAATGCCCTCTTCCGTCGCCACGGCAACCGCTGCTGCCGCGTTCAACGCGTTATGGCGGCCCGGTGCATTCAGCGTAACCTGCAACAGCGGCTTACCCTGACGCGCCAGCGTAAAGTGCCCCTGCGCGCCGGACTGACGGTACTCCGCCACGCGCACATCGGCGTCGTCGCTAAACCCGTAGGTGGTGATATGACGCCCCACGCGCGGCAGCAATTCACGGATCACCGCATCGTCCACACACATCACCGCACGGCCATAAAACGGCAGATTGTGCAAAAAGTTGATGAATGTCTGCTTTAAATTTTCAAAATCGCCCTGATAGGTATCCATATGATCTGCTTCGATATTGGTGACAATCGCCACCATCGGTTGCAGATGCAGGAAGGACGCATCGCTTTCGTCCGCTTCCGCAATCAGGTAACGGCTAGAGCCCAGGCGCGCATGCACACCCGCCGCTTTCACCAATCCGCCGTTGACAAAGGTCGGGTCCAGACCCGCCTCGGCATAAATACTGGCGACCATCGCCGTGGTCGTGGTTTTGCCGTGGGTTCCGGCAATCGCGATACCGTGGCGAAAACGCATTAATTCGGCCAGCATTTCAGCGCGGCGGATCACCGGGATACGCGCCTCGTGGGCCGCAACGATTTCCGGGTTATCGGCGCTAATCGCGCTGGACACCACCACCACGCTGGCGTCTTTCACGTTCTCAGGGCGATGATGAAAATAGATCTGCGCCCCCAGCGCCGCCAACTGCTGCGTCACCGCGTTCGGTGCCAGATCAGAGCCGCTGATGTAGTACCCTTCATTCGCTAACACTTCGGCAATACCGCCCATGCCAGCACCACCGATGCCGACAAAATGGATGTGCCGCACGCAATGCATTTCGGGCACGATGGAACGCAGTTTTGCCAATTGCTGTGTATTCACTTTTTCTACCGCTACCTTTTCACTTGTACTTCATTCACTTGTCATGGAGAAACAATCTGCCCCTCCACGCATTCTATTCTGTCAGCCGCTTAACGCGCGGCGGCGACCACTTCGGCGGCCACGCGTTCGGTGGCATCCGGCATCGCCACGGAACGGGCACGCTGTGCCATATCACGCAACGTGGTGCGATCCCAACCGGACAGCACATCGCTTACTGCATCAACACTCAGCGCCGACTGTTCAATAATTTTGGCCGCACCCGCCTGTTCCAGCGGCAACGCATTCCAATATTGCTGCCGGTCTTTATGCTGAAAGGGCACAAACAGCGCAGGCAAACCGGCGGCGGCAATTTCACTGACGGTAAGCGCTCCGGAGCGGCACACCACCACGTCAGCCCAGCTATAGGCTTGCGCCATGTCATCAATAAATTCGGTGACTTTATGCTGCGGCACACCTGCCGCTGCATAAGCCTGCTGAACCTCAGCCAACGCGCCTTTGCCCGTCTGGTGCCAGACAGTAACGTTAGCGCCCAGTCGCGCAGCAACGTCCGGCAGCGTGCGGTTTAGCACCCGAGCCCCTTGGCTTCCGCCCACCACCAGCACACGGATCGGACCTTCACGCCCGGCCAAACGTTCATCGGGTGTAGGCAACGCCAACACATCGGTACGAACCGGGTTGCCCACCACGTCAGCGTTGGGAAACGCACCGGGAAAAGCCTGTAATACCTTGCGCGCAATGCGCGATAGCCAGCGGTTGGTTAATCCCGCAATGCCGTTTTGCTCATGCAGCACCACCGGAATACCGCATAACCACGCAGCGAGACCGCCCGGCCCGGACACATAGCCGCCCATGCCCAGCACCACGTCCGGCTGGTAGCGTTTCATGATCGCTTGCGCCTGACGTACCGCGCGATAAATCCGCAATGGCGCACACAGTTGCGCGGCAATGCCTTTGCCTCGCAGCCCAGAAATACGAATAAAATCAATCTCAATGCCGTTTTTTGGCACCAAATCGGCTTCCATGCGATCGGCAGTTCCCAGCCAACGAACCTGCCAACCCTGCGCCATCAAATGATGTGCGACCGCCAGCCCCGGGAACACATGTCCTCCGGTGCCGCCTGCCATCACCATCAAGCGCTTACCTTCGCCACTCATTTGGCACTCCTCGTGAACGCCTGCGCCTTAGTCAGGCGCGTCTCAAAATCGATCCGCAATAGCAACACAATGGCGGTCGACATGATGATCAAACTCGAGCCACCGTAACTGATTAACGGCAGCGTCAGCCCTTTGGTGGGTAACATTCCCGCAGCAGCGCCAACGTTTACCAGCGTTTGGAAACTAAACCAGATGCCGATAGAACAGGCTAAAAATCCGGAAAATCGCTGATCGATCTCCAACGCGCTCTTGCCGATGGACATGGCCCGAAAAGCGACGAAGAATATCATTAACAACGCCAAAACCACACCGATATAGCCGAGCTCTTCGCCTAAAATGGAAAAAATAAAGTCGGTGTGCGCTTCCGGTAAATATTCCAGTTTCTGCACCGAGTTTCCTAATCCTTGCCCCCACAGTTCGCCGCGGCCAAATGCCATCAGCGACTGGGTTAACTGGTAGCCGCTGCCAAACGGATCTTCCCACGGATTCCAGAACGACGTCACGCGGCGCATACGGTAGGGTTCCGCCACAATCAGCAAACCGACGGCAAACATGCCACAGCCAATGATGGCGAGAAACTGCCACAGTTTGGCACCCGCTAGAAACAGCATCGCCAGCGTGGTAATAAACAACACCACCACCGTGCCCAGATCGGGCTGCGCCAGCAGCAGAACGGCCAGCACCACCATCACGCCCATCGGTTTGCAAAATCCCCAGAAGTTGTTACGCACTTCCTCAACTTTGCGCACCATGTAGCTGGAGAGGTAGCAAAACAGCGCCAGCTTTGACAATTCCGCAGGCTGCACGCGCAGCGGCCCCAGTGCTATCCAGCGCGAAGCACCATTTACCGAACTGCCGACGACCAGCACCACCAGCAGCATCACCAGTGTGAGCAGCAGTAATACCGGGCTGTAACGCTGCCAGACTTCCATCGGCACGCGCATGGTGATCAACGCCAACGCAAAGGCCAGACCCAGGTAGAACGCGTCACGCTTAGCAAAAAAGAACGGGTCGCTGGTCAGGCGCTGCCCCACGGGCATGGATGCCGAGGTCACCATCACGAACCCCAGGACAGCCAGCCCGAATGTCAGCCAGAGCAGGGTGCGGTCATACATCACGATGCTCTGCACATCGCTTTCCCGCGTCCCCATGACCCAGCCTTTCAGTCGTTCAATCACTGGCAGCCCAATAAAACGCATCAGCCCAGTTCCTCCGCCAATCGGGCGAACTCATCGCCACGCTGTTCGAAGCTCTTGAACTGATCGAGACTGGCGCACGCCGGAGACAGCAGCACCAGATCACCCGGTGCCACACGCGTGGCAATCACGCGCAGCGTTTGCTCCATCGTCTCAGTTTGCTCTGCTATCTCTGGGCGCAACGCCGCCAATTGGGCACCATCACGCCCAAAGCAATAGAGGCGAATATTGTCACCCTGGACATAACGCAGCAGCGGCGAAAAATCGGCTGACTTACCGTCACCGCCTAACAGCAAATGCAGCGTGCCCATAACCTGCAATCCGTTAAGCGCCGCTTCGGTGCTGCCAACGTTGGTTGCTTTGGAATCGTTAATCCAACGCACGCCGTTACGCTGCCACACGCATTGGAAACGGTGCGGCAAACCGGTAAAGGTGGTAAGCGCCGTTAACGCGGGAGCGCGGGGTATCCCCACCGCATCCGCCAATGCCAGCGCCGCCAGCGCGTTGGTGTGGTTATGTTGCCCCACCAGAGAAATCTCTTTGGTATTCAACACGCGCTCGCCATTCACACGCAGCCAGGTTTCGCCCTGCTGGGTGTTAAGGTGATAGTCACCCACATCCACGCCAAAACTGATGCAGCGCGCATCAGCCCCTTTGACAGGCATGGTCAACGCGTCATCGGCGTTCACCACACACACCTGCGCATGGTCATAGATACGTAACTTGGCCGCACGATACTGTTGGATACCAAACGGGTAGCGGTTGGTATGATCTTCCGTGACGTTGAGAATGGTGGCAGCGGCGGCGCGCAGGCTGGAGGTGGTTTCCAACTGGAAGCTCGACAGTTCCAGCACATACAGTTGGCACGGCTGCTTGAGCAGCGTCAGCGCCGGCAGGCCAATATTCCCGCCAACACCGACCGACCAACCGGCCGCCTTAGCCATTTCACCGACCAGCGTAGTGACCGTACTTTTACCGTTGGAGCCGGTAATCGCCACAATCGGAGCCTGCGCTTCGCGGCAGAACAACTCGATATCGCCCACAATCTCTACGCCTGCGGCGGCGGCATCGGCCAGCGCGGGCGTTGCCAGTGCAATACCGGGGCTGGCGACAATCAGGTCAGCCGCTAACAACCAGTCTTCATTTAACGAACCAAGGTGGCGATCAACCTCGGCAGGCAACTTATCCAAACCAGGCGGACTAACACGGGTATCCACCACGCGCGGCGTCACACCGCGCGTCAGGAAGAAATCAACGCAGGAAAGCCCGGTTATTCCCAGGCCAATAATGACAACGTTTTTACCCTGATAGTCCATCATTGTGTTACCGCACCTTCAACATAGTGTTACCGTACCTTCAGCGTTGCCAGGCCAATCAGCACCAGCATCAGCGAAATAATCCAAAAACGCACAATCACGCGCGGCTCTGGCCACCCTTTAAGTTCATAGTGATGGTGAATCGGTGCCATGCGGAAGATACGCTGCCCGCGTAGCTTGAATGAACCGACCTGAAGGATCACCGACAGGGTTTCGACCACGAACACCCCGCCCATAATCACCAGCAAAAATTCCTGACGCAGCAGGACAGCAATGGTGCCTAACGCGCCACCAAGCGCCAGTGAGCCGACATCGCCCATAAATACCTGCGCCGGATAGGTGTTGAACCACAGGAACCCCAGACCCGCGCCGACGATCGCCGTACAGACGATCACCAGTTCACTGGCGTGGCGGATATAAGGGATATGCAGATAGCCGGCGAAATTCATGTTACCGGTCGCCCACGCCACCAGCGCAAAACCCGCGGCAACAAACACGGTCGGCATAATCGCCAGGCCATCCAGCCCGTCAGTGAGGTTGACCGCATTACTGGTGCCGACGATGACAAAGTAGGTCAGCAAAATGTAGAGCAGGCCCAGTTGTGGCATCACATCTTTAAAGAACGGCACCACCAGCTGCGTGGCCGGTGTGCCTTTGCCGATGGCATACATAGTAAACGCCACTGCCAGCGCAATCAGCGATTGCCAGAAATATTTCCAGCGCGCGATCAGTCCTTTGGTGTCTTTGCGCACCACTTTGCGGTAATCATCGACAAAGCCGACGATACCGTAGCCCAGCAGCACCAGCAGCACACACCACACATAGGGGTTGGACAAATTGGACCACAGCAGCACCGAAACGATGATCGCTGCCAGAATCATGACACCGCCCATGGTCGGCGTACCGCGTTTACTGAAATGAGATTCAGGTCCTTCGTTTCGCACCACTTGCCCGATCTGCAATTTTTGCAGCCAGGCGATCAAGTGCGGTCCCATCCACAAGGAGATCACTAACGCGGTCAGCAGGCTGACAATGGCGCGAAACGTCAAATACGAGAAGACGTTAAAGCCGGAATAAAACTTGACCAGATGCTCGGCCAGCCACACTAACATGCTGCATTCTCCTGTAATGCGTGTACCACATGCTCCATCGCAGAACTCCGGGAGCCTTTAACCAAAATACTGGTCGTGCCATGCGCAGAGAGCAGCGTTTGCAAACGCGCTATCAATGCAGCTCGATCGGAAAAATGTTCACCACGTTCACTGGTGATGCTGATAGCCTGACTTAAAGTACCTATGCTCAACACCGCATCAATGCCAGCGTCGCGGGCCACTTCGCCCACCGTCTGATGACACGCCTCGGCATCCTCACCGAGTTCCCCCATGTCGCCCACCACCAGCACGCGGTAGCCCGGCATCTCCGCCAGCGTGTGCACCGCCGCAGTCATCGACCCCACATTGGCGTTGTAGCTGTCATCCAGCAGCAGCTTGTTTGCCGCCAGCATGATGGGGAACAAGCGCCCCGGCACGGCCTTGAGCTGCGCCAGCCCGTCTTTCACCTGCTGTAACCCTGCGCCTACTGACATCGCCAATGCGGTAGCCGCCAGCGCGTTTGCCACGTTATGTCGGCCGGGCAACGGCACGTTGACCTCCAGCGAGCCAAACGGCGTATGGAGTTCAAACAGCGTGCCCCCGCCTTCATTACGAATATCGCTGGCGTAGTAGTCGGTGTTTTCACCGTGCTGCGGCGAAAATTGCCATACCGTTTTGTCGCGCAGTACGTCGTGCCAACGCGTCAGGTCATTGCTGTCAGCGTTAATCACCGCAATGCCCTTGGTGGGCAAGCCGTTGAAGATCTCCCCTTTGGCTCGCGCCACGCCTTCCAACGATCCAAACCCTTCCAAGTGTGCGGCAGCCAGGTTATTGACCAACGCGCTATCAGGACGCACCAGATTGGTGGCATAGGCAATCTCACCAATGTGGTTGGCCCCTAACTCAATCACCGCAAAGCGATGATCAAGGGTGAGACGCAGCAGCGTTAACGGCACGCCAATGTCGTTATTGAAATTGCCGTCGGTGTAAAGCACGTCGCCACACTGGCGCAAAATCGCAGCCGTCATCTCTTTGACGGAGGTTTTGCCGGAAGAACCGGTCAATGCCACCACGCGCGCAGAAGATTGGCGACGCATCCAGGCACCCAGTTCGCCCAACGCCAGACGGGTATCCCCCACCAGCAGCTGCGGCACGTCGATAGGTAAGTGCTTACTGACCAACAGAGCCGCCGCACCAGCGCGTACTGCCTGATGGGCATAATCATGAGCATCAAACTTTTCACCGCGCAGTGCGATAAACAAACAGCCCGGCGTCAATTTTCGGGTATCAGTGCATACCGTCTCCACGGCCACATCCTCGCCGAGGAGTGTGGCATTTAACGCCGTGGCCAGTTGCTGCAACGTTACGCGAATCATGCGACAACCCCCAGCAGACGCGCAGCAGTCACGCGATCGGAATAATCGAGACGCTGATTGCCCACCAGTTGATAATCCTCATGGCCTTTACCTGCAATCAACACAATATCGTCCACGTTGGCCTGCATAATGGCACTGGTCACCGCTTCTGCGCGACCGTGCACCGCCAGAACCCGTCCGGCATCCACCAGACCGGCAAGAATATCTTTCACGATAGCCTGCGGCTCTTCGCTTCTGGGGTTATCGTCCGTCACCACAACACGATCGGCCAGTTGCTCCGCGATGGCCCCCATAAGTGGGCGCTTACCTTTGTCACGATCGCCGCCGCAACCGAATACACACCACAGTTGACCAGAGCAGTGCGGACGCGCCGCCGCCAGCGCTTTTTCCAGCGCATCCGGCGTGTGGGCGTAGTCCACAATCACGGTAGGTTTACCCGGTGCTTTAAACACTTCCATGCGACCACAAACCGGCTGCAATTGTGCGCCGGTTTCCAGTAATCGATCCTGCGGATAGCCAAGGGAAAGTAACGTTGCCAGCGCCATTAGCAGGTTGCTGACGTTAAATTCACCCATAAGGCGACTTTCGATGCGACCGCTGCCCCATTTAGAGTCAAACGCAATTGAAGCGCCTTCGTCGTGATAATCGACGGCAGTAGCTTTCAACCAGCGACCACGGCAGCCTGGCACCAGATTATTGTGCAGCGTCACCGCCACGGCATCCGGCAACTGCGCCAACCAGCGCCGCCCTACCTCATCGTCGGCGTTAATGATCGCCTGGCCCACTTTATGTTCGGAAAACAGAGACCACTTGGCCGCCTCATAGCTTTCCATATCGCCGTGATAATCCAGATGATCGCGGCTCAGGTTGGTGAAAACTGCCGCCGCGAACGGCAACGCCGCAACGCGATGTTGCACCAAGCCGTGCGAGGAAACCTCCATCGCCGCAAAGGTTGCGCCTTGTTCAACCAACTGATTCAAAACATGCTGTACATCGACGGCCGAGCCAGTGGTGTTCGCCGTGGGATTAACGTGCCCTAACAGACCATTACCCACGGTGCCCATCACGGCACTGGTATCGCCCAGCAGTTGGCTCCATTGGGCCAGCAACTGTGTGATCGTGGTTTTGCCGTTGGTGCCGGTCACGCCGACCAGCCGTAATTTTTCCGCAGGCTGCTGATAGAAACGCCCCGCCAACGCCGACAGGCGTTGGTTCAAATTACTCAGATACACAACCGGAACGCCGTGCATTTCACGCACGGTACCATCGGCAGCTTCACCGTCTGCCTCTGCAATCACGGCTGCCACCCCTTGTGCAATGGCCTGAGGAATATAGCGACGCCCATCCGCACTGTGGCCGACTACGGCCACAAACAGATCGCCCGCCGCTGCTACGCGGCTGTCCAGCGTCATTTCCCGCAGTTGGCGCGATGGGGCATCTTGCACCCACGGTGCCAGTAAATCGCACAGATTACGATCTGCCACCTGAAACCTCTTTATGGTTAATCACAAAATCATTTTTATCGCCGACGGGTAGCGCATCCGGCTCAACGTTCATGGTGCGCAATACGCCGCCCATGATGGCACCGAACACTGGCGCAGAAACGGAGCCGCCGTAGTAATTGCCTGCCTTGGGATCGTTAATCACCACCACCAGCGCAAAGCGCGGGTTGCTGGCAGGCGCGACGCCTGCGGTGTAGGCAATGTATTTGTTGATGTATTTGCCATCCGGTCCGACTTTTTTCGCCGTACCGGTTTTAATGGCAACGCGGTATCCCTTGATCGCCGCTTTGGTTCCGCCACCACCGGGCAGAGCCACGCTTTCCATCATGTGCACCACCGTACGCACGATGGGCTCAGCGAAAATGCGCTCCCCCGGCACCGGCGGATCGACTTTGGTAATGGAGAGTGGACGATAGATACCATAGCTACCGATAGTGGCGTAAACGCGCGCCAGTTGCAGCGGCGTCACCATCAATCCATAGCCGAAAGAAAAGGTGGCCCTCTCTATGTCAGACCACCGTTGTTTTTGAGGGTATAAGCCACTGCTTTCTCCGACCAACCCCAAATTGGTCGCTTTTCCCAAACCAAAACGCGAGTAAGTATCTACCAGCGCTGAGGAGGGCATCGCTAACGCCAGTCGTGAAACACCGACGTTACTCGACTTCTGTAGTATCCCGGTCAGGGTCAGTTCCGTGTAGCGGGCGACGTCTTTGATTTCATGACCGTTGATGTAGTAAGGCAAGGTATTGAGCAGGCTATTTTCTTTGACCACATTCCGTTGCAGCGCCGTCATTACCACCATCGGTTTTACCGTCGAACCCGGCTCGAAAATGTCGGTAATGGCGCGGTTACGCATAACGTCCATCGGCGTGCCCGCCAGATTGTTCGGGTTGTAGGAGGGACTATTGGCCATCGCCAACACTTCACCCGTGTTGACATCCACCAGAACAGCGGTGCCAGCTTCCGCGTTATTGAAGGCCACGGCGTTGTTCAGTTCGCGATAAACCAACGCTTGCAGGCGCTCGTCGATGCTCAACATCAGGTTATGTGCGGCCTGACTGTCAACGGAAGAGATATCCTCAATCACACGGCCAAAACGGTCTTTACGCACCGTGCGCTCACCCGGTTGCCCAGTCAGCCAACGATCGAAGCTTTTCTCAACGCCCTCAATCCCCTGCCCATCAATGTTGGTGAAACCAATCAGGTGAGACGTGACCTGACCGGCGGGATAGTAACGGCGTGACTCCTGGCGCAGATAAATACCCGGCAGCTTGAGTTTGTGAACGTATTCACCGATAGCGGGATTCACCTGCCGTGCCAGATAGACAAAGCGCCCCTTAGGATTGGCGTTGATTTTCGCCGCCATCTGATCGAGCGGCAAATCCAGCGCATCAGAAAGCGCTTTCCAACGGGTATCGAGCGACACGCCGCCGTGTTCATTCAGTTCCTTGGGATCGGCCCAGATGGCGTTAACCGGCACGCTGACCGCCAGAGGACGCCCAGCGCGATCGCTGATCATGCCGCGCGCGGTGGGAACCTCCTGCACGCGCAAGGAACGCATATCCCCTTCACGCACCAGTTGGTCCGGGTTGATCACCTGCAAATAAGCGGTGCGCAACATCAGCCCCACCATCGCCAACAGTATGCCTGTACAGAGCAACGCAAAACGCCAGCTTACAAAGCTGGCCTTATCTTCCTGTCGTTTCAACTTTCCTGTGCGCGCTGCTTTCATGTCAAATGAGTACCTATGCTCTCATGCTCAACCAGACTCACTGTTTGACTACGATATTTTCCTGCGCCGGGTCCACGTGCCCCATGTGCAGCTTTTCCGTTGCGATACGTTCCACCCGACTGTGATCGCCCAAGGCGTTCTCTTCCAGAATCAGGTTGCGCCATTCGATATCCAACGCATCACGCTCCAACAACAACTGCTCACGCTGTGCGGTCAGCAAACGCGTTTTGTGCGCGGTCGTCACCACCAGCACCGCAGAAACCAACGCACCAATCAGCAGCAGCAGTGGCAATTTGCCGTGACGAAGAATGTCCTGACCGATAATACCCGCCAGGCTGTGCCGCTCGTTGCTTATCATTCCGCTAGCCGTTCCGCGATACGTAACACGGAGCTACGCGCTCTCGGGTTTTCTGCGACTTCGTCTTCCGGCGGCATCATCTTGCCCATCGTTTTCAGGGTTTGACCGCCCTGTGCACGCAGCTGCGCTTCAGTAAGCGGTATCCCAGCCGGCACCTGTGGCCCACGGCTGTGATGACGCATAAAGCGCTTCACAATGCGATCTTCCAGCGAATGAAAACTGATGATCGACAAGCGGCCCTGTGGTGCAAGTACCGTCAGCGCGCCGTTCAGCGCCTGCTCAATCTCATCCAGTTCACTGTTGATATAGATACGTATAGCCTGAAAACTGCGGGTTGCCGGGTGTTTATGCCGCTCTTTCATCGGGCTGACCGCCGCAATCAGCGATGCTAACTCGCGCGTGCGCGTCATCGGTTCTGTGCTGTTGCGTTCCACAATGGCGCGTGCAATGCGCTTAGCAAACCGTTCTTCGCCAAAGGTTTTCAACACCCAGGCAATGTCGTCGGCTTCTGCCGTTTGCAACCATTGCGCTGCCGACTGCCCGCGCGTCGGGTCCATACGCATATCTAACGGGCCATCGCGCATAAAAGAAAAACCGCGCTCAGGATCGTCCAGTTGTGGCGAAGAGACGCCCAAATCGAGCAGCACGCCGTCGATACGCCCGGTTAACCCCAGGGTCTCCACATAACTTGCCAGCGCGGAAAACGGTCCGTGCACGATAGAAAAGCGTGAATCTTGAATTGCCTCGGCAGCCGCGATGGCTTGAGGATCGCGATCGATAGCCACAAGGCGTCCTTCCGGTCCGAGACGGGAAAGGATCAGCCGCGAATGACCGCCACGGCCAAACGTGCCATCGATGTAGGTGCCGTCAGTGCGGATATTGAGGCCATTAACCGCTTCATCCAACAGCACAGTGGTGTGTTTATAATTTTCTGGCATGTATTTCTTTCAGCATGACTACAGTGATAAATCCTGCAATCTCTCGGACAACGGGGCGTCAGAGGATTGCTCAGCGTCAATATCGTCCTTGACCTGTTGATACCAGGCCTGCTCATCCCACAGTTCAAACTTGTTGAACTGACCGACCAGCATCACTTCTTTCGTCAGGCTCGCATGTTGCCGTAGCGTGCTGGCAATCAGTAGACGCCCGGCATTGTCCATCTGGCATTCACTGGCATGGCCCAACAGCAACCGCTGCACGCGGCGCTCAGCGGGATTCATGCTCGACAGACGTGACAACTTTTGTTCAATGATTTCCCACTCAGGCAGAGGGTAAAGCAGCAGACAGGGCTGATGGAGATCAATGGTGCAAACCATCTGACCTTGCGATGTCTCTGACAGCGTTTCCCGATAACGGGTAGGAACGGCGAGCCGACCTTTACTGTCGAGGTTAATCAGCGTAGCCCCACGAAACATGCTCGAGTTACCCCTTCATGACCTTTTTCACCACTTTATCCCACAAATTCCCACATTGATGAGTTTACGGAGGGTATGAAAACCTTGTCAAGCCAGAGCGGACGCGCTTTGGAATTATTTCTGCCTCAAGACGGACATGAATGGCATAAAATGGAATAACAGACGGAAATTAAGAGAGATTAACGCCATGAAAATTTGAGGAAAAATTATTTCTGGATAAACAATCAGAAAGAAAGAGTAATAATTTCTCATTTTTACTTAAATTTACCATTAATCATAAAACGCTTATGAAATCGTCGCCGTATTTCTCCCCCATCACCCGCGCCCGGCGCTTGCCAGCAGCGCACGCCAGACCGATACCGGTCACATTTTTACCCGAAAATATCGCTCATCCCATTCGACTGTTACAACAATGTCGGCACGCTATTCTATTTTCTTTTTGGCAATGATGCTGCCAATTTTTCTTTATTTAAGGTTACGAAAAACCATTGAGGTTTTTTACCGTTAACGACTACGTTCGTTGGTTAATTATTATATTATAAGAGTATTCCTAAAACTCACGTGTTCCATACTGTTATTTGGGTTAACAGGGGACTTTTTGCCCGCCGAAAAATATTCACCAAACGCAAAAACACAACCAATTGTTTATAAACATAATTTCTTCGACTGCCGCGCTTAATAAACCGCCATGCCACCTTTCTTCTATAAAGTAGCGTCCATAAGAAAAAAGCATGAAAAAATAAAAATTTATCGCTACTTACAACTTCAATATCCAGTGAAGTACACTACACACATAAAATACACCAACATAATTAACTGCATTTCACCCAATTAACTGTATAACGGAGTCTCTCTGCATGTTCTCCCCTGAATCCCGATTGCGTAGTGCGGTAGCGGACACAGTCGCTATGGTAATCTACTGTTTTATAACGGGTATGCTAATTGAGATCTTGCTGTCTGGCATGAGCTTCCAGCAGTCGCTCTCTTCGCGGCTGGTGTCGATCCCCGTTAATATCGTTATTGCCTGGCCCTACGGCTTGTACCGCGATCGTATCCTGCGTCTGTCTCAGCGCTTCATGACACACGGCACTTGGGTAAAAAATCTGGCAGACCTGTTTGCTTACGTCAGCTTTCAATCGCCGGTCTATGTAGCCATTCTGTGGTTTATTGGTGCCACCCCGCAGCAGATCGTCGCAGCGGTAACCAGCAATGTATTGGTATCTATGGTAATGGGTGTCGCCTACGGTTATTTCCTCGATTACTGTCGCCGTCTATTTCGCGTCGCCGTGCCGGGCTGACGTTCAGGACGACATCACAATTACCGCTAAATACGGGCAACAAAAAAGCCATCCTGATACCGGATGGCTTTTTATTAGGAATAATCCCAAACTAGCGGCGACTGAGTGAACCGCGTCGATAGAGACTGCGCCGAATGCGCGTTAAACCGGGCTTGGGCTTCTTAGGTTCATCCAGGCTTGCCAGCACCAACTCCAGCACCCGCTCAGCCACTTCGCGATGACGCTGCGCCACGGAAAGCACCGGACACTCGAGGAAATCGAGCAGTTCGTTGTCCCCAAACGTGGCAATCGCCAAGTTGTTCGGCAACCGTCCGCTCTGCTTCAGGGTAATATCCATCACCCCTTGCAGCAGCGGAAACGAGGTGGTGAATAGCGCCTGCGGCATCGGGTGATGTTGCAAATACTCTTCAAACGCCGTCGCCGCCGCTGAGCGTTCGTAGCTGTTGGCATAGAGGAAATTCACCTGGCGCGGATCCTCTGCCCACGCCATACGAAACCCCTGTTCACGCAGAAAACTCACCGAAAGCTCCGGCAGCGCCCCGAGGTAGAGCACCGACTCCGCCGGGATCTTGCGCAGTTCCTGCGCCAGCATTTCCGCATCCTCACAATCGGCACCCACTACGCTGGTGAAGTGTTCGCGATCCAACGCGCGATCCAGCGCGATAATTGGCAAGCTGTCCCCGGCCCAACGCTGATAGAACGGGTGCTCTGGAGGCAACGCCGTCGACACGATAATGGCATCAACCTGACGTTGCAGCAGATGCTCAATACAACGCATCTCGTTATCTGGCTGATCTTCAGAGCAGGCAATCAGCAATTGATAACCGCGCTGACGCGCCTGACGCTCCAGATAATTGGCAATTTTGGTATAGCTGGTATTTTCCAGATCCGGAATCACCAGCCCGATAGAACGGGTACGCCCAGCGCGTAATCCAGCAGCCACCGCATTGGGATGATAATTATGCTCACGCACCACCGACATCACCTTTTCTACGGTTTTATCACTGACGCGGTATTGCTTGGCCTTGCCATTAATAACGTAGCTGGCAGTAGTGCGTGAAACGCCCGCAAGGCGCGCGATTTCATCCAGTTTCACGTTAGCCCCTTTAAATAAGCTGGAAAATAAAAAATAAGGATGTCCATATTTTAAGCATGGATATCGTATAGATCTAACCGCAGAAGCTGGTAATCAGCAACCGCTTTATTGTTGTTCAGGGTTATAGGGACAAAAATAAAAGGCCCGCCAATACGACGAGCCTCTTTATCATAGATCAACGCAGGGGAATTTAACGCATAATCTTATCGCCGCGTGATACGCCGACAATACCCGAACGCGCCACCTCGACAATTTCTGCCACGTCACGCACTGCACTCAGAAACGCATCCAGTTTGTCACTGGTGCCCGCCAATTGCACGGTGTAGAGCGTTGCGGTGACATCCACAATCTGCCCACGAAAAATTTCCGTGCTGCGCTTCACTTCTTCCCGGCCATAACCCGTGGCCTGCAATTTCACCAGCATGATTTCACGCTCAACGTGCGAACCCTGCCCCAGTTCACTCACGCGCAGCACATCAACCAGCTTGTGCAGTTGCTTCTCAATCTGCTCGATAACCTTGGCATCACCCACCGTCTGGATGGTCATACGCGACAGCGTTGGATCGTCGGTCGGTGCCACCGTCAGGCTTTCGATATTATACCCACGCTGGGAAAACAGGCCGACAACGCGCGACAATGCCCCAGATTCGTTTTCCAATAACACAGATAAAATCCGGCGCATGATCAGGTCCTCTCCGTTTTGCTTAACCACATTTCATCCATGCCGCCACCGCGAACGTGCATGGGATAAACGTGCTCACTGCTGTCGATGGTGATATCCACGAACACCAGACGATTCTTCACCGCCAGCGCTTCACTCAGCTTACTTTCCAGCTCCTGAGGTGACGTAATCGCAATACCAACATGACCATAGGCTTCCGCCAGTTTGACGAAATCCGGCAGCGAATCCATGTAGGAGTTGGAATGCCGTCCTGAATAGATCATGTCCTGCCACTGCTTCACCATGCCGAGGAAGCGGTTGTTGAGGTTAATCACCACCACTGGCAAATCATACTGCAACGCCGTAGACAGCTCCTGGATGTTCATCTGGATGCTGCCATCACCCGTCACGCAAATCACCGTCTCTTCCGGCAATGCCAGTTTGATGCCCAGTGCCGCTGGCAGGCCGAAACCCATGGTGCCAAGGCCACCGGAATTGACCCAGCGACGCGGCAGATCGAACGGATAGTAAAGCGCCGCGAACATCTGGTGCTGCCCGACGTCCGATGCCACATAGGCTTTGCCGTCGGTCAAACGGTGCAGGGTTTCAATCACCGCCTGCGGCTTGATCTTGTCGCTGTCTAACGGATATTTCAGGCATTGGCGCGCACGCCACTGCTCAATGCGTTGCCACCAGTCGCGCAGCGCGTCAAAATTCTGCTGCGTTTCGCCCTGATCCAGCAGTTCCAGCATCAGCGACAGCACCTGGCGCGCATCTCCAACAATGGGAATATCCGCATTAACGGTTTTCGAAATGGAGGCCGGATCGATATCGATATGCAGCACCGTGGCATTCGGGCAGTACTTCGCCAGATTGTTAGTGGTGCGATCGTCAAAACGCACCCCGACCGCAAAGATCACGTCGGCATTGTGCATTGCCATGTTAGCTTCGTATGTGCCGTGCATGCCAAGCATGCCCAGACACTGACGATGCGTGCCCGGAAAACCGCCCAATCCCATCAGAGAGTTGGTAACCGGCAAGTTCAAACGTTCTGCCAGTTGGCGCAGTTCTTCATGGCACTCCGCGTTGATAACCCCGCCACCCGCGTAAATAATCGGTGACTGGGCGCTGAGCAACGTTTGCAGCGCACGGCGAATTTGCCCCTTATGCCCTTGAATCGTCGGGTTGTAGGAACGCATAGTGACCGCATCGGGATAGAGGTACGGCAGTTTATTGGCAGGACTCATCACATCTTTCGGCAAATCCACCACCACCGGGCCGGGACGCCCGCTTGATGCCAGATAGAACGCCTTTTTCAGCACCGTGGGCACATCTTCGGCCTGTTTGACCAAGAAACTGTGCTTCACCACCGGACGAGAAATGCCGACCATGTCGCATTCCTGAAACGCGTCGTAACCGATAAGCGAGGTGGCTACCTGCCCAGACAACACCACCATCGGGATGGAGTCCATATAGGCGGTGGCAATACCGGTAATCGCATTGGTAGCGCCCGGACCCGAGGTGACCAGCACTACGCCGACATCGCCGGTGGCGCGCGCATAACCGTCCGCCATGTGCACCGCACCCTGCTCGTGGCGCACCAGAATATGGTCAATACCACCCACGGTGTGTAGCGCATCGTAAATATCCAATACTGCCCCGCCCGGATACCCGAACACATATTTCACGCCCTGATCGATCAACGATCGAACCACCATCTCGGCGCCTGACAACATCTCCATGGGATTGCCTCTTTTCGTTCTGAGAGCGGCATCGCGGCGCTGGCATCACAGCGCGACACGCGTCATTGTCTTATCCAGAATTTGAATATAGCCGATTACCATAACGTTAGACGATGGCACAGGCAAACGAGGGAGAAGCAAGGAACACACAAGAAGAAACGGGTTTACACCGCCAGAAGGGATTCAGCTGAGATAAAACGCTAAATGGCGTCATCGCGGATAGTGATTATTCCGCGATGACAGCCAATTGCAGCGGTAAATTTTCAGCAAAAAAGTTAAAAATTCGTGTATCTGACCCGCAGCAAGTTACTCGGGGTTATTCGCCGTACATGGCATCGATTTCCAACTGATAGCGCTGGGCGATGATCTTACGTCGCAGTTTCAATGTCGGCGTTAACTCCCCGCTTTCCATGGAGAAAGGGGTCGCCAGCAGGGTAAAGCGCTTGACCTGTTCGACGCGTGACAGCTCTTTTTGCATGTCACGCAGGCGCTGTTCAAACAGTTCAATAATGTGACTGTGGCGTAACAACTCAAGCCTGTCATGATACTTGAGGTTGGCGGATGCCGCGTACTCTTCGAGCGCTTCAAAACAAGGCACAATCAACGCAGAGACATATTTGCGCGCATCGGCAATCACCGCCACCTGCTCGATAAAGCGGTCTTGGCCCAATGTGCCTTCCAAGTGCTGCGGCGCAATATATTTTCCGCCGGAGGTTTTCATCAGGTCTTTCAGACGCTCGGTGATATACAGGTTACCCTCGGCATCCAGCTTCCCGGCGTCACCGGTTTTCAGCCAGCCATCGGCGGTGAAGGCTTCAGCGGTTTCCTGCGGACGGCGGAAATAACCGCGCATCAGCGTAGCACCGCGCACCTGTATTTCGTTTTCGTCGCCAATGCGCACTTCAATTCCGGGGAGCGGTGTGCCGATCGAGCCCAGCCGCACGTTATTCGCTTCCCAGCACGAGACTGTGGCGCAGGTTTCCGTCATGCCGTAACCGTAAATAACGCGCACGCCCATCGACTGGAAAAACAGAATGATATTCTCATCCAGATGTGCGCCAGCCGCAGGCATAAAGCGAATCTTACCGCCCAACAGGTGGCGCAGTTTGGTCAACACCAACCGATCTGCGACGCGATGCAGGAGAGCCTGCAACGGTGAGCGTGATTTGCCCGCAATACGCGTCAGAAACGCCTTGCGCCCCTGGGCGATAGCCCAGTTAAACAGCGTACGACGATGCCAGGGTGCCTGTGCCACTTTTTCATGAATGGCGCTATACACTTTCTCGTAAAAACGCGGCACCGCACACATCACGGTCGGTGAGACGGCCTGCATCGCATTGCGTACCAGATTGGTGTCGGTCAGATACACGTTTTGCGCACCGGTATGCATGATGTAAAACGACCAGGCGCGCTCAAACACGTGAGACAGGGGCAGGAAGCTCAGAGAGATATCGTCCTGCGACACGCACAGGCGCTCATCATGCAGCTTCAGCACCATCGCCATGTTGGCGTAATCCAGCATCACCCCTTTCGGCTCACCGGTGGTGCCGGAGGTGTAGATCAGCGTGAAAAGATCGTCCAGATTGCGCGCATCGATGCGCTGTTGCAGCGCAGGCTGCCAGTAGGCGTCATCCACATCGGCCTCGAACGCCGCCAGCGTGAGCGCCAACGGGCAGTGATGCAGGTTCACATTGTCATCAAGCACAATGATGCGTTTAAGCTGCGGGCACTCCGGCAGCAGCGCCAATATCGCATCATACTGCGGCTGAGAACCGACAAAAATGGTGCGTATATCCGCGTCATTGATGATAAACGCCGCCTGCGTCGCCGTGTTGGTGGCATAAATCGGGACGGTCACACCACGCACGTACAACGTCGCGAGATCCGCCAGCGACCAGTTGAGGGAATTATGAGAGAACAGCGCGACACGCTCTTGGGCATCAATCCCCAGCGAGAGCAGTGCAGTGGCAATGCGACGAATACGCGCACCGGCCTGAAACCAGGTCAACTGCGTTTCGCCAGCGGCGGACCACTCACGCAGTGCGGTACGGCCGGAACAATGAGCAATCTGGTGTTGAATGCGTTCAACCAAATGGTATTGCGACAAATGGGTAGACATAATAAAAATGAGCCTGGGAAATTTCAGCGTACAACTGTTTATTATTTTGGCGCAGTCTACTGATCTTGCCAGAAACCGCAACGATCTTTCACGTTGGTATGACGGAAGATTGACGCCACGCACATCTCCCTATTTACGCACTCCACGTGACGACAGCAACGCAAACGGTTTCGTTGCGACAGAAAACGGGCACAACACAATTACCACAAATGCTTGACATACCCACAAGAATCAAGTACCAATAAAAGCACGAGCGATGCCATTTACGCGGTTAAGCGGTGTATGGCGAATTTTACAGCTAAACGGATCAGACGAGATATCATGTTCAAACACACTTTCCTACTAGGCCTACTACTACACGCATCAACATTGCGCGGTATGCCTGTGGGTGAAAGTCAGAGCTGATTTCACGTTACACAGAACGAAGAACCCGCGCCGATGCGCGGGTTTTTTTTTACCCGTCCGGCGCTCGAATAAACACGATAAGGAATCTTTCCAATGAGCCAGCAGGTCATTATTTTCGATACCACATTGCGTGATGGTGAGCAGGCCTTACAAGCCAGTCTGAGTGTAAAAGAGAAACTGCAAGTGGCCTACGCGCTGGAAAGATTAGGCGTGGACGTGATGGAAGTCGGCTTCCCGGTCTCTTCACCGGGCGATTTCGAATCGGTACAGACCATTGCGCGTCAGATCAAAAACAGCCGGGTGTGTGGTTTGGCCCGCTGCGTTGATAAAGATATTGATGTCGCCGCCGAAGCGCTGCGCGTTGCCGAAGCCTTCCGTATTCACGTGTTCCTGGCTACCTCCACCCTGCACATAGAATCCAAACTGCGTTTGTCGTTCGAGCAGGTGATTGAGAAAGCGGTGCACTCCGTCAAACGGGCACGTAACTACACCGACGATGTAGAGTTCTCCTGCGAAGATGCAGGTCGTACGCCTATCGATAACCTGTGCCGTATCGTTGAAGCCGCAATTAACGCCGGTGCTACCACCATCAACATTCCTGACACCGTGGGTTACACCACGCCGTATCAGTTCGGCGGCATCATCACTACGCTGTACGATCGTGTGCCGAACATCGACAAAGCAATTATTTCCGTGCACTGCCATGACGATCTGGGCATGTCGGTCGCTAACTCCATCACCGCCGTGCAGGCTGGCGCGCGTCAGGTAGAAGGCACGTTGAACGGTCTGGGCGAGCGCGCAGGCAACACCGCGTTGGAAGAAGTGATCATGGCGATCAAAACCCGTCAGGATTTGCTGAATGTCCACACCAATATCAATCATCAGGAAATCTATCGCACCAGCCAGTTGGTGAGCCAGATTTGCAACATGCCGATCCCCGGCAACAAAGCGATTATCGGTTCTAACGCCTTCGCCCACTCTTCCGGTATCCATCAGGACGGTGTGCTGAAAAACCGCTCCAACTACGAAATCATGACGCCGGAATCCATCGGCTTGAAGGAAGTACAACTGAACCTGACGTCTCGCTCCGGCCGTGCGGCAGTGAAACACCGTATGGAAGAGATGGGCTATCAAGACAGCGACTATAATCTGGATACGCTGTACGCCGATTTCCTGAAACTGGCCGACAAGAAGGGCCAGGTGTTTGACTACGATTTGGAAGCGCTGGCCTTTATCAATAACCAGCAGGAAGGCGCAGAATATTACCGTCTGGATGCTTTTAACGTGCAATCCGGTTCCAGCATGATAGCGACCGCTTCCGTGCAGTTAGGCTGTGGCGATGAGGTGCAAGCCGAAGCTGCGACAGGCAACGGCCCGGTCGATGCGGTTTATCAAGCCATTAACCGCATCACGGGCTACGGCATTGAACTGGTGAAATACCAGTTGACCGCCAAGGGCCAAGGGCGCGATGCGCTGGGACAGGTGGATATCGTCGCCGCTTATCAAGGTCGTCGCTTCCACGGGGTGGGTCTGGCGACCGACATCGTTGAGTCTTCCGCCAAAGCGATGGTCAACGTCTTAAATAACATCAAACGCGCACAGTTAGTAGAACAAGAAATTCAGCGTTTGCAGCACCACAACAAACAACAAAATAGCCAGGAAACAGTGTGATGACAAAGAGTTACCATATCGCCGTCTTACCCGGTGACGGCATCGGCCCGGAAGTCATGGCGCAAGCCCATAAAGTGTTAGACGCGGTTCGCCAGCGTTTCGGTTTGCGTATCACCACCAGCGAATATGACGTCGGCGGCATTGCTATCGACCGTCAGGGCACACCGCTGCCCCCCGCCACCGTCGCCGGTTGCGAGCAGGCTGACGCCATTCTGTTCGGCTCGGTTGGCGGCCCAAAATGGGAGCATCTGCCGCCCGCAGAGCAACCGGAGCGCGGCGCGTTGCTGCCATTGCGTAAGCACTTCCGTCTGTTCTGTAACCTGCGTCCGGCGCGTCTTTACCAAGGGCTGGAAGCATTTTGCCCACTGCGCAGCGACATCGCCGCGAACGGTTTCGACATTCTGTGCGTGCGCGAACTGACCGGCGGTATCTACTTCGGCCAGCCGAAAGGCCGTGAAGGCAGCGGTCAACATGAACGCGCTTTCGACACTGAGGTGTATCACCGTTTTGAGATCGAGCGTATCGCTCGCATTGCCTTTGAGTCAGCGCGCAAGCGTCGCAGCAAAGTCACGTCCATCGATAAAGCCAACGTGCTGCAAAGCTCCATCCTGTGGCGTGAAATCGTCACCGAAGTCAGCAAAGACTACCCGGACGTGACGCTGGCGCACCTGTACATCGACAACGCCACCATGCAGTTGATCAAAGATCCGTCCCAGTTTGACGTGATGCTGTGCTCCAACCTGTTTGGCGACATCCTGTCTGACGAATGTGCGATGATTACCGGTTCAATGGGTATGCTGCCTTCCGCCAGCCTGAATGAACAAGGTTTCGGCCTGTACGAACCGGCGGGCGGTTCTGCACCGGATATCGCGGGCAAAAACATCGCTAACCCGATCGCACAGATCCTGTCATTGGCACTGCTGCTGCGCTACAGCCTGGAAGCGGATGACGCGGCTAACGCCATCGAAAACGCGGTCAACACCGCGCTGGCCGAAGGCTACCGTACTGGCGATCTGGCGAGCCGTGACGGCAAAGCCATCAGCACCGACGAAATGGGCGATGCCATTGCCCGCTTTGTGGCGCAAGGGGTGTAACCATGAGCAAAACCTTATACCAGAAGTTGTTCGATGCCCACGTGGTGTACGAAGCGCAGAATGAAACGCCGCTGCTGTATATCGACCGCCATCTGGTGCATGAAGTGACCTCGCCGCAAGCCTTTGATGGCCTGCGTGCCATGGGGCGCAAACTGCGCCAGCCGGGCAAAACCTTTGCCACCATGGATCACAACGTGTCCACCCAGACCAAAGACATCAATGCCTGTGGTGAAATGGCCCGTATCCAGATGCAGGAACTGATCAAGAACTGCGCCGAGTTTGGCGTGCAGTTGTACGATCTGAACCACCCGTATCAAGGCATCGTCCACGTTATCGGGCCGGAACAGGGCATGACCCTGCCGGGCATGACCATTGTGTGCGGTGATTCCCATACCGCGACCCACGGTGCCTTTGGTTCACTGGCGTTTGGGATTGGCACCTCTGAAGTGGAACATGTGATGGCGACGCAAACCCTGAAGCAGGGTCGAGCCAAAGCCATGAAAATTGAAGTCACAGGCCAGGCTGCGCCCGGCATCACCGCGAAAGACATCGTGCTGGCGATTATCGGTAAAACCGGCAGCGCAGGCGGCACAGGTCACGTGGTGGAATTCTGTGGCGACGCCATCCGCGCGTTGAGCATGGAAGGCCGCATGACGCTGTGTAACATGGCGATTGAGATGGGCGCAAAGGCCGGTTTAGTGGCCCCGGATGAAACCACGTTTGCCTACCTGAAAGGCCGCCAGTTCGCACCGAAAGGTGCCGATTGGGACGCTGGCGTGGCGTACTGGAGCACGCTGAAATCCGATGCAGATGCGGTGTTTGACACCGTTGTCACATTGAATGCCGCCGATATCGCGCCGCAGGTAACCTGGGGTACCAACCCCGGTCAGGTTATCGCGGTGAACCAGAATATCCCCGATCCTGACTCCTTCAGCGATCCGGTTGAGCGTGCCTCTGCCGCCAAAGCGCTGGCGTATATGGATCTGCAACCGGGCATCAAGCTGACCGATGTTGCCATCGACAAAGTGTTTATCGGTTCCTGTACTAACTCGCGTATCGAAGATTTACGCGCCGCCGCGGCTATCGCCAAAGGGCGTAAAGTGGCCGCAGGCGTGCAGGCTATCGTGGTGCCCGGCTCTGGCCCGGTGAAAACCATGGCGGAGCTGGAAGGTCTGGACAAGGTGTTTATCGAAGCCGGTTTCGAATGGCGTCTGCCGGGCTGCTCCATGTGTCTGGCGATGAACAATGACCGTCTGAACCCCGGTGAGCGCTGTGCATCCACCAGCAACCGTAACTTTGAAGGCCGTCAGGGGCGTGCGGGCCGTACTCACCTGGTCAGCCCGGCGATGGCTGCCGCTGCCGCCGTGACAGGGCATTTCGCGGATATCCGCGAATTACCTTCGTCCGCGAATTAATAAGGAGACGCCTGATGGCTAAATTTACCCAACATACCGGGCTGGTCGTGCCGCTGGATGCCGCTAACGTAGACACAGATGCGATCATCCCCAAGCAGTTTTTGCAGAAGGTGACGCGCACCGGTTTCGGCCAACATCTGTTTCACGACTGGCGTTTTCTGGATGATGCGGGGCAACAACCCAATCCGGAGTTTGTGCTGAATAAACCGCGTTATAAAGGTGCCACCATCCTGCTGGCGCGCGAAAACTTCGGCTGTGGATCCTCCCGTGAGCATGCCCCCTGGGCACTGACCGACTACGGTTTTCACGTGGTGATCGCGCCAAGCTTTGCGGATATTTTCTACGGTAACGCGTTTAACAACCAGTTGCTGCCGGTAAAACTGAGTGATAGCGATATCGACGACCTGTTCAGACTGGTCGACGGAACACAGGGCATCACCTTTACAGTGGATCTGGAAGCGCAGACGGTCGACGCTGGCGGGAAGAAATACCCGTTTGAAATCGATAGCTTCCGCCGTCACTGCATGATTAACGGGCTGGACAGCATCGGCTTGACCTTACAACACGAAGAAGCCATTGCACGCTACGAGCAGCAGCAACCGGCATTTTTGCGTTAAAAACAAATTTACGCTCCCCAGAAAATCAAAAAGACTTGATGAGTATGGGGAAGTTATCATAAAAATATAATCATCAGGCCAACAAAAAATTTGGCATATTTCAGTATCCTATGTAATAGCCCATCCTTACTGTAATAAAAATCCTAATTTCCCTTCGCTGCCTTCTGCGCAAACCTATAATATAAAAACCAGTAAAATCCGTTTCAAAAAAATTAATTAGGACCAACACTATTTGCAATAGCAGCTATTTAAACCTCATACTCCCTCGGAGATATCATGAAGATAAAACTATTACTTATATTATTATTAATTTTCGGCAATGCTATATATTCATCCGCTTATGCTGTTGTCGCTGGTGGAATGGCCGTAGTGCATCGAAATTGGCCTATAATCTCAGGAGGGTATAACAGCATGGAATTTACTATTACTATAACAGCTGAACCCGGCTTTAACGGAAGGACATTTTGGGCGCACGAGTGGGGATTTATCGGTAAACGGGAAGGGGGATACTTAGGCTTACAAAGCCGAAATGCAAACATGAAAGCAGTAAATTTCTCTATATGGGGGGCTCTCGGTTGGCAAGCGGCTCAAGGTACCCATTGTAGATTTTTCACTCACGAAGGTTCTGGAGTACAATGTGATGTAGAATATCAATGGGAAGAGGGAGTTACTTATAAGTTAAGAATCAATAATTCAGCAAATAATGCCTGGACAGCAACTATTCACGATACCAAAACAAACCAGACAAGAACGATTGCAACAATCAACGTACCGCCAAGTTATAGAGGAGTTTACCGTCTAGCTGAGTGGGTGGAAAATTTTGCCCAAGGCAGCGAGCAACACCCATCATGTGACGTTGTTCCAAAAGCAATTGCTGTATTTGGCACACCAACAGTGAATAATTCAATACCGCCAACAGGAAGCATCACATATACCTATGGAAATTGCCAACACATCGCAAGATCCGTTTGCTCAACGGAGCAAATCTGTACACTTAGCGTTAACCCTGAGCCACCAACGATTAGAAAACAACTTCGTAATGCCGCTCATGGTTTTTGTCTCGATTTATTAGGGGGGGGTACAGTAGCAGGTTTATGGGAGTGCTCACCTAACAATAATCAAGTATTCTCTCAAGACGCGGCTTATTATTTTCGCCAAACAAGTAATCCAACACAATGTTTGTCGTCAGGAATAAACAATAGTGTAATCACTACAGCGTGTGATAATAGTGCCAGGCAACAATGGTTAAGGGTGAACAGAACCAGTGCATATTTTAATGCTGGTACTGGAAAATGTTTACATGCGCTGAATAATGGCCAGCAGAATTCACTTACCAATGTTTTTCAATGTAATGAGGCTAATACTCAACGCTGGATACCAATCCCTTAGACATTATTAGCAAGCTTGAGTACCGTGCAGTGCGGTACTCTTTTTATTTTGCATGAGCGAATCCAAACGCTTCTCTCAGCGCATCGACAAAGCAGCGGATCTTGACCGTTTGCCGCCGCGCTGCAGGCACCAGCACATGCATCGGGCGGGCCGGGCCTTGATATTCCGGCAGCACTTGAACCAAACGTCCAGCGTCAATCTCTTTGTCCAACACATCGGCGGGCCCCAGTGTGACGCCATACCCCTCGATTGCCGCATACAGCAGCGCTTTCCAGTCATTGGCACGAAACCGCCCGGTTGGCCTGACTTCTTCGCTCTTCCCTTCACGCTGGAACAGCCAGCGGCACGGCACAGTGGGTGTCCATTCGCCGTACACCAGACAAGCGTGATGCGCCAAATCGCTGGGTTTCTCAGGGAAACCTTCGCGTGCCACATAAGTGGGTGAGGCACAGGCAATCAGCCGATAGGGCCTTAACGGCCAGGCAATCATCGAACTGTCGGCCAGTTCACCGATGCGCACGACCACTTCAAAACCCTCCTCAATAGGATCGACCATGCGATCGTTAAGCGTCAGTTCGATCTGCGTATCTGGATAACGATCGAGATAGCGGGTAATAAAGGGCGCGAGTGCATAAGCGCCAAAGGTAACGGGCGCATTAACCCGGATGGTCCCCGACGGCGTGGCTTTCATCTCTAGCGCAATCGCTTCTGCCGCTTCAACTTCTGCCAATACAATCTTGCAGCGCTCATAATAGCTGCGGCCGATATCGGTCAAATTTTGACGCCGCGTGGTGCGGTTGAGCAATCGCGCCCCCAAACGCGCCTCCAGCCAGGCCACATGCTTAGCCACCCCTTGGGGAGAAAGGTGCAACACCTCGGCCACCGCAGCAAAAGAGCCCAACTCAGCGGCTTTAACAAAGATGTGCATGCTGGTCAGCCTGTCCATCATTCACTCCAACTGGTTGTTTATTTATATGTCATTTGTAATTTTATCTTATTTTCGTGGTGAATTACGCTCCCTGTTGATAAATAACCCAACAGGAGATCGGCATGAAAATAGGCATTATTGGCGCAGGCTTTGTCGGGCGAACGATTGCCACGCTCGCGGTTAACACCGGGCATCAGGTGATGCTCAGTAACTCACGCGGCCCACAAACGCTGTTCAGCTTCCGCTCGATGGTAGGCTGTCAGGCAGGAACAGTGGAACAGGCCATTCAGTTTGGTGATGTGGTGGTGATAGCCGTTCCGCTGACGGCAATCGATCAATTGCCTGCCGCGCTGCTGGCGGGCAAGCAGGTACTCGATGCCGTCAATTATTACCCGGAGCGTGATGGTCAGGTTGATGTGCTCGACAGGGCGCAAACCACCACCAGTAAACTGCTGGCACGCCATTTATCCGGTGCCATCATCACCAAGGCGTTCAATGCCATTCAGATGACGCAATTGGAAAGCGATGGTTTACCGGCGGGCAGCCCCAACCGTCGGGCACTGCCATTGGCAGGAGATAATGCACAAGGCAAGCAGATCGCCCGTGAATTGTATGAAGCTTTCGGTTTTGATGCGGTCGATGTGGGTGCACTCACCGAAGGATGGCGCTTTGAACGAGGTACACCTGCGTATTGTGTGCGTATGACCAAGGAGGTGTTGCTCACCGCGCTAGCCGTTGTTCGCCCTACGTGATCCCTCCTCTTTCGCTTCCGCCAGCAACCAGCACCGTCGGTGCTGGTTTGTCAGCAAACGACTTTTATTCTTATCTCTACACTTACTTGCACTATTAGGTATTACAATATACTGAAAAGTGACATGATTTTCCCTGGTGTAAAATGCAACGTTAATTATTCATTTAGCTGCGCCCTCAACACTTTTATTGCTATCGTTTACCTTTCATACAAGCGTTTATTTGTAATGTAAAACAGGTTAACGCCAAAAACATCGGCTACCCTAGAGTAAAAATGACTTATTCTTTCATAAGGAATATATAATGATTGATTTTTCACGTTTTTTGACAGATATGGCAATGCATGATGATACAGTGGGAATCGCAATTAATCCTTTGATAAAAAAAACAGGAATAAACGCTTACGCAACCACCATTACCGCAGGGCGGTATATTGGGTGTCATGCTCATGAACACGGCGAAGAGTGGTATGTTATTCTTTCTGGGTCCGGTGATATCTGGACAGGGGATGTTGAAAAAGGAAAAATAAAAAAAATTAAAAAATCACATTTTTCTCGCGGTTGTGTTTTTTGTATTCACCCGCAAACAGCACATCAACTAGTTGCAAAAGAGAACGTTGAATTAATATTTCTTTGCCCTACCTCACATATAAACCATGACCGAACATGCTATCCAAATTTATTTACCGAATAAATCATACAAGGACAAAACATGGCTATCTCTGTTGAGCATTTAATTAAACCTCTGGTACACTTTTGGGAGATAAGCAACGAGCCCTGGGGGGCTAAAGATCACACATCAAAATTCATCTATGCCAATAGAAAATATCACGACTTACTTGCGCTTCCTAAAACATACAACGTCGAGGGACGGCTCGATGGTGAACTTCCTGCTGCTACGGCTGATTTTCAAATTTACTTTCAATTACATGATAGAAAAGTTGAACAATTGCTCGATCGTGTAACATCCATTGAAATACACCCTTTCGGTAACCAACCTTACTTACAGCCTTGGTATTTTGATAAATACCCTCTTATAGATGAAACAGGCACATGTCGAGGCACCATTTTTCATGGCCGTCCGGTTGACACTATCGCATTAGAGAAATTAAAAAAGATAAAAACACAGACATCTCTCGTTTTCACACCTCCATCAGATTTTTTCAGCAAAAGAGAATGGGAAGTTGTATTTTATTTACTGCAAGGGTTTACGATAAAAGAAATTTCAATACGGCTCTTTGTATCCCATCGAACCGTGTCTAATCATGTACACAGGATCTATCAAAAAGCCGGTGTCAAATTCAAAAATGAGTTAATAGATTATTTTTTTCAAAACAACATCGCAAATTACGTTCCTGAAAATTTTTTTAGAACAGCAACCTCAACGACCATGGGAATAACCAACTAAAAACATGCTTTCACGCTAACAGACAGCGATACCTTTTGACCATATCAGAACCAGTTAACGATGATAAATTTATTTTCAATAAGCGTGCAACGCCATTGACGGGCAATAAAAATGCCAGCAGCTCTCGCCGCTGGCTGGTGAAAAGCACCATTACTCAGAAGTTTCTCTACTACCAGAACAGCACTAGAGCCAGTGCCGGTACGCTTCTTCCGACATCGTGTCGATGTCCCACTGTGTCACCTGCTGTAACAACGCCAGCTTTTGCTGAGCGCTGATCCTCCTCAGCCAGCAGCCAGGGCAATACAAGAAGTAGTGCCGGTAAAATTGATTGAGCCGTGAAATCGCCATTAGCCACCTCCGTGCTTTCCTTGTTGTGCAGTATCGCCGTAATATAGGGAAAGATAAATTGATGACTTTGGTTCGCGGAGTTCCTCTTTTATGTCGTCGACACGTTTGCAACAACAGTTTGTCCGCCTCTGGCAGCGCTTTCAGGGGCAGGATACCGAGACCACGCTCGAAGAGCTGGCGGGGGTATTACTCTGCTCGCGCCGTCATATCCGTTCACTGCTCGGGGCCATGCAGAAAGAGGGATGGCTGCTGTGGCAGGCGGAAGCAGGACGCGGCAAACGCTCCCGACTCAGTTTTATCTATACCGGGTTAACGTTACAACAACAGCGCGCAGAAGACTTGTTGGAGCAGGATCACGTCGAGCAATTGATCCAGTTAATCGGCGATAAGGAGACGGTGCGCCAGATGTTGCTGTCCCATTTGGGACGCCGTTTTCGTCAGGGAAAACATCTGCTGCGCGTGCTCTATTATCGTCCGCTGCGGAACCTGCTACCCGGTTCTGCACTGCGACGCTCAGAAATGCACATCGTCAGGCAGATCTTCAGCGGGTTAACCAAGATAAATGAGGAAAATGGGGAAATCGCCCCGGACCTCGCGCACCACTGGCAGCAAATGACGCCGCAACGCTGGCGTTTTTATTTGCGCCCGGCGATCCGCTTCCACGATGGACGCGAGCTGGTGATGAAGGATGTTATCGCCTCGCTGATGCGGTTGACATCGCAGGCATTATTCTCACACATCACACGCGTGACTTCCCCCATTCCCTTTGTGATTGATGTGGAACTGAGCGAACCCGATGGCTGGCTCCCCTGGCTGCTCGGCAGCGCACATGCCATGATCCTGCCCCACGACTGGCAGACACAGGGCGATTTTGCGCGTCACCCTGTCGGCACCGGCCCTTATGCGGTGGAGAAAAACAGCGACAGTCAGTTGAAAATAAAAGCCTTTGACGATTATTTCGGCTACCGGGCGCTGATCGATGAGGTCAATATATGGGTGTTGCCAGACGCCTCCGAAGAGTTGCCGGTGTCTATTCAGGTACAAAGTGACACCTCCACGCGCGACGAGCTGGAAAGCCGCATGGAGGAAGGGTGCTATTTCCTGCTGTATGACACCCGCTCTGCGCATGGCGCGAACAGCGAGGTGCGCCGCTGGATCAGCCAGATCTTCCACCCTATCACGCTACTCAGCCAGACAACGAGCACCCACCGACATAGCTGGTCACCAGCGTATAGTTTACTGCCTCGTTGGCATCACCAGCGTTTTGAGAATCAACCGCTGAAACCTGCTGGCCTGGCGGATATCACCCTGACGTTTTATCAGGAGCACCCCGAGTACCGCATCATTGGCGAGATCATGCATGGCCTACTGGCGCAGCAGGGCGTGACGCTGCACATACAGAAAGTCGACTACGAGCAATGGTATCAGGGAGACGCGGAAAGCGACATCTGGCTGAGCAGCGTCAACTGCTATCCGCCGCTGGAGTTCTCGCTGTTTGCCCTGCTGTATGAGTTACCGCTGCTGCGTCATTGCCTGAGCGACTCGCTACAAGAAGACGCGCAGCGCTGGCACAGTCAAACGCTCTCTATCGCTGACTTCAGCCAACGTCTGATTGAAAGCGGTGAGATCCACCCGCTGTTTCACCACTGGTTACAGTTGCAGGGGCAGCGCAGCATGCGCGGCGTGCGCATGAACATGTTGGGCTGGTTCGACTTTAAATCCGCCTGGTTTGTGCCACCGGAGCATGATGCCGACTTTCCCTGATGCTACAAACCCTTTACAATAATAACGTTCTCAACGGGGTGCAGGCCGTTTGTTGATGATATCGCATCGTCAACGCACGGTATTTATGCTGAGAAAATACCCGTCGAACCTGATCCGGTTAATACCGGCGAAGGGATTTGAGAGTGCATTCGCCTGCCTCAAAGTCCTTTGCCACCCTAATTTACCCAGGAGTGCAAAGTGTTACAGTCGCTATTATCCCGTTTATTGCTTCCCGTGCTCGGCCTCTCAGCCCTGCTGTTCGGTTCTGCTGTCGCTAATGCCAAACCCGCATTGACCGTTTACACCTATGACTCGTTCGCGTCTGAATGGGGCCCCGGCCCGGCGATTAAAAAAGCCTTCGAAAAAGAGTGCGAGTGCGAATTGAATTTTGTCGCGCTGGAAGATGGCGTTGCCCTGTTAAACCGCTTGCGCATGGAAGGCAAAAACAGCAAAGCAGATATCGTTTTGGGGTTGGATAACAACCTGCTCAAAGCGGCAGCAGATACCGGTTTGTTTACCGCACACCGCGTGAAAACCGAGGCGTTAACGCTGCCCGGCGGCTGGGATAATGCCACGTTCCTGCCGTACGATTACGGCTACTTCGCGTTTGTCTACAACAAAGACACGCTAAAAAATCCACCGACCAGTCTTGATGCCTTGATCAACAGCGATCAACCGCTAAAGGTGATTTATCAAGACCCGCGCACCAGTACGCCGGGGCTGGGACTGCTGCTGTGGATGCAAAAAGTCTATGGCGATAAAGCACCCGATGCCTGGCAAAAACTGGCACGTAAAACCGTTACCGTCACCAAAGGGTGGAGTGAAGCTTACGGCCTGTTCCTCAAGGGCGAAGCGGATATGGTACTGAGCTACACCACCTCTCCGGCCTATCACATTATCGAAGAGAAAAAGACCAACTACGCGGCGGCACTGTTCAGCGAAGGCCACTATATGCAAGTTGAGGTTGCCGGGCAGTTGACCGCCAGTAAGCAGCCGGAACTCGCAAACCGCTTTATGCAGTTTATCCTCAGCCCGACGTTCCAAAGCCTGATCCCGACCACCAACTGGATGTATCCGGTCACTGGCGTGGCACTGCCGGAAGGGTTCCAGTCGCTGGCTCGCCCGGAAAAAGCGCTGTCCTTTAGCGCACAAGAGGTGGCGGACCTGCGCGGGCAGTGGATTCAGGCATGGCAACGCGCCCTCAGCCGCTGATCCCACACTGGCTCTGGCCTGGGCTGTTTACCGCGGCACTGCTGGCAGGCGTTGCCCTGCTCGCGTTTGGCGCGCTCTGGCATCAGGCACCCGATACCCCATGGCAGACGCTATGGGGTGACAGCTATGTGTGGTACGTGGTGCGCTTTACCTTTTGGCAGGCATTGCTTTCGGCGCTACTCTCCACGCTGCCAGCCATTGTGCTGGCACGCGCCCTCTACCGCCGCCATTTCCCTGGCAGAACCTGGCTGCTGCGCCTGTGCGCCATGACGTTAGTGTTACCGGTGTTGGTGGCGGTATTTGGCATACTGCGCGTTTACGGGCAACAGGGCTGGCTGGCACAAGGTTTAAGCGCGCTCGGCATCAACTACACCTTTTCCCCCTATGGCCTGCAAGGGATTCTGTTGGCCCACGTGTTCTTCAATCTGCCGCTGGCGACACGTCTGCTGTTGCAAGCCCTGGAGTCCATCTCTACGGAACAGCGTCAGCTAGCGGCCCAATTGGGCATGAATGCCTGGCAAACCTTTCGTCTTATTGAATGGCCGTGGTTGCGGCGTCAGATCCTGCCCAGTGCAGCACTGATTTTCATGCTCTGCTTTGCCAGTTTTGCCACCGTACTCTCTCTCGGCGGTGGCCCGCGCGCCACCACCATCGAACTGGCTATCTATCAGGCATTGAGCTTTGATTACGATCCCGCACGCGCGGCAGGACTGGCGCTGATCCAGATGATCTGTTGTCTGGGGTTGGTGCTACTCAGCCAACGACTCGGATCGTGGTTTGCTGTGGGCAATACCCAGCAATTGCGTTGGCGCAACCCGCAAGATTCACTGTCCGGACGATTGGGCGATACCGTGATTATCGTCGCCGCGCTGTTATTGCTGCTGCCCCCCTTGCTGGCCGTGGTGCTGGACGGCCTGAATCCGGCAATGCTGACGGTGCTGAAACGGCCCGCACTGTGGCAAACGCTGTGGACATCCCTGCGTATCGCCCTCGGCGCGGGTGTGCTGTGTGTGATCCTGACCCTGATGCTGCTGTGGAGCAGCCGTGAGCTGAAACTGCGTCAGCAGCGGCTGGCGGGACAGTTGATGGACATCAGCGGCCTGCTGATTCTGGCGATGCCGGGCATTGTGTTGGCAACGGGCTTCTTTCTTGTGCTCAACAATACCGTCGGACTGCCGACATCGCCCTATGGGTTGGTGGTTATCACTAACGCGCTGATGGCCATCCCCTATGCGCTCAAGGTGTTGGAGAACCCGATGCTCGACATTGCTCAGCGCTATAATCCGCTGTGCCAGTCGCTGGATATTCGCGGCTGGCATCGTCTTCGTCTGATTGAACTGCGCGCGTTGCAACAACCGATCGCGCAGGCGATGGCATTTGCCTGCGTACTGTCAGTTGGGGATTTCGGCATTATTGCCTTGTTTGGCAATGAGCAGTTCCGCACGCTGCCCTTCTATCTTTACCAACAAATTGGCGCTTATCGCAGCGCAGACGGTGCCGTAACCGCACTGCTGCTGATGCTGCTCTGTTTCGCGTTGTTTACCATGATGGAGACGTTAACCCTGTGGCAAAAACGGGCGGGCCGACATGCTGTCGTTGAATAAACTCACTTATCTCTATCAACAGGCTCCCATGCTGTTCGATGTCAACATCGCTGCGGGAGAGCGCGTTGCCCTGTTGGGGCCAAGCGGTGCGGGTAAAAGCACGCTGCTCAGTCTGATTGCCGGTTTTTTATTACCGAACGGCGGCGAACTGATGCTCAATGGCGACGATCATCGCTATACGCCGCCCGCCGAACGCCCGGTGTCGATTCTGTTTCAGGAAAATAACCTGTTCCCGCACCTGACGCTGGAGCAAAATATTGCCCTTGGCCTGCACCCCGGCTTGCGTCTCACGTCAGCACAGCGTCAGGCATTGCACGCCATTGCCGAGCACGTTGGCTTGAGCAGCCTGATGCAACGCCTGCCCGCACAGGTGTCTGGCGGTCAACGCCAGCGCGCCGCATTGGCCCGCTGCCTGCTGCGCCAACGCCCTATTCTGCTGCTGGATGAACCGTTCTCCGCGCTCGATCCGGCGCTGCGTCAGGACATGCTCACGCTGGTTGATACGGTATGCGAAGAACAGCAGCTTACTCTGCTGATGGTCACTCACAATCTGGATGACGCGTTACGTATTGCGCCGCGCAGTCTGCTGTTGGTAGACGGAAACATCGCCTACGATGGCCCCACCGCATCGTTGTGTGACGGCAGCAGCGAAGCAGCGCGGATATTGGGGATCAGCGCAGAACGTGACTGATCGTCTACACCGGGCTGCTACTCCACACCGGGTATTTTGTGAGCTGAATAAAATTTTCGCTTTTTATTCCTTGTGGGTATTGCGCCTATTGCAATGGCCGTGCTTATATAAAACGGCTAATTAACTGACTGATTGACAGGATACCCGTGAGACACTCCGCTACTATGACTTCTGCACTACTACACACCGCGCATGTTGACGCGGTCGTCGTCGTGCGCGTGGTCGTGGTGGTCGTCGTCGGCGACGCGCCGTAACGGGTTCCGAATCACAGCACGATTCCCAAACCCCGCCGGCGCAAGCCGAGCGGGGTTTCTTGTTTTTACCTCCCCGCTCCGAAAACGCACCGGCCCAGATGAAGGATATTACTATGCGTTATACCGGAGCACAGTTGATCGTCCGGCTGTTGGAACAGCAGGGCATCACCACGGTAGCAGGCATTCCCGGCGGAGCGGCACTGCCGCTGTACGATGCGCTGGGACAGAGCAAAACCATTCGCCATATTCTCGCCCGCCATGAGCAAGGGGCCGGGTTTATCGCGCAGGGCATGGCGCGCGCCAGTGGCAAAGCCGCCGTTTGTCTGGCCTCCAGCGGTCCAGGAGCCACTAACCTGCTGACCGCGATTGCTGATGCGAAACTCGATTCCATCCCACTGGTATGCATTACCGGTCAGGTCCCTTCGACCATGATCGGCACCGATGCCTTTCAGGAAGTGGATACCTATGGCATTTCCATCCCCGTCACCAAACATAACTATTTGGTGCGGGACATCAACGAACTGCCGCGCGTGATTTCAGACGCGTTTCGCATCGCGCAATCAGGGCGCCCCGGCCCGGTGTGGATCGACATTCCGAAGGATATTCAAACCGCTACCATAGAATTGTCCGAACTGCCTGCCATTGCTGAATCCGATCTCACGCCCGCCATCGATACACAAGCCATCGCACAGGCCGCCGCGATGATCAATGCGGCCGAGCGCCCAATCCTCTATCTGGGCGGTGGCATCATCAGCGCCGAGGCCCATAAACAGGCGATTGAACTCGCCGAGCGCGCCAATCTGCCGACCACCATGACACTGATGGCGCTTGGCGCCATGCCGACCGATCACCCGCTGTCACTCGGCATGTTAGGCATGCATGCTGCCCGCTCCACGAACCTGATTTTGCAGCAGTCAGACTTGCTTATCGTACTGGGCGCACGCTTTGACGATCGCGCAATCGGTAAAGCGGAGCAGTTCTGCCCGGATGCCAGCATCATCCATATCGATATCGATGCGGCGGAACTGGGAAAAATTCGTCAGGCACACGTTGGGCTGCATGCCGATGTGGGTGAAGCGCTGACACAGCTGTTGCCGTTGATTGAACCGCAAAAGCGGGAGAAATGGCATCAGACGGTATCCGCGTTACAGCACACCTATCCGTTCCGCATGCCGGGTGCAGACGATCCGCTGAGTCACTATGGGCTGGTACAAGCCACAGCGCAGGCGCTGACGGACGATGCCATCATCGCTACCGATGTGGGCCAGCATCAGATGTGGGTGGCACAGAGCTATCCGCTGCGCCGACCGCGCCAGTGGCTGACCTCCGGCGGCCTCGGCACCATGGGATTTGGCCTGCCCGCTGCAATGGGTGCCGCGCTGGCAGAACCCGACAAAATTGTGGTGTGTTTTTCCGGCGACGGCAGCATCATGATGAACATTCAAGAGATGGCGACGGCGGCCGAAGAAGGGCTCAACGTTAAAGTCATCCTGATGAACAATCAGGCATTGGGGCTGGTGCACCAGCAGCAAGACTTGTTCTATGGGCAGCGCATCTTCGCCGCTGACTACCGCTATCAAACCGATTTTATCAGCATCGCACGTGGCTTTGGCTTCGCCGCGTATGACCTGAATAACGCAGACGATCCGGCCGCCATGCTGGCAGATGCCCTGCACACGCCGGGTCCGGCGCTGATTCATGCGGCCATTGATGCCAACGAAAAAGTATACCCGATGGTACCGCCGGGCGGGGCCAACATCGATATGATTGGAGACTGACACCATGCAAAATCAATCAACTTCGTCTCACGTAACGCTGGAACTGGCGGTACGCAACCACCCAGGCGTCATGTCGCATGTGTGCGGACTGTTCGCCCGTCGCGCTTATAACGTAGAAGGTATTCTGTGTATGCCACTCGCCGGGGGAAAAGAGAGCCGCATCTGGCTTCTGGTGCAGGAAGACAGCCGACTACCGCAAATGATAAGTCAGGTGGAAAAGCTGGAAGATGTGCTACAGGTGCGCCGCCACGGTGCCGACATGCGCATTTTTGATCAGGTGGCTGAGTTTTATCGTTAACGCCTTACCGACGGCTTCGATGAGCAGGATGCGTGAGTCATCCTGCGAAAAATTACTCAGTAATCACTTGCAGAGTTCCTGACCTTCCACCATGAAATCCAGGGTAGACATCTGATATCCCTGCAATTGTGGGTGGGGTTTGGTAACGGCTTTGGTATCCAATATCGCTGCGCCGCCGAGTTCACGGCCAACGAAGGCATTTGCCATGCCATTAAGCGCATACACTTTGCCGTCTTTACTGTTTTTCACCACCACGGCCGAGCCAGACAAACAGGCAAGTTCCCCTTTGACAAACGTGAACGGCCACTTGTCACCGTAGTCTTTTTCGGTAACCGTTTTCGTTTTATTCCCAGCGGCATAGGCCCCTGCGCTCATCAACAGCACCAGTGCCGTAATCACGATCTTTTTCATTGTTTTTCCATCCATTGGTTATGGTATTAACGTGAACAACAGCAATCCGGTGGACTGCCGCCGCCTTCACGCGGGGATGATAGTAAAACAACGTTTCAAACAGATCTAGTTTCGTGACACATCAGCAGGTGAATTAACCCCGCAACACCACTTTTCCGAGTAGGTGGCTGTACACCGGCATCATCGGGTGTTGAAGTAACATCACCACCCCCGCGACGGCAGCCGTCATGGTCAACGGGGCCAACCAGCGTAAACGCGCCACGGTTAACCATATCAAGCGTTTACGGCTTTTGGTTTGCTTGCGGCTGTTCCACCAGTGCCAGCCTAGCCATCCAGCAAGCCACACCAGTATTGCTACCCCCAGCAACAACCAGCGGAATGACGCACTGTTACCACCGGACGGAATGTCATACGCGACGCCCGCCAGAATGCCCGGCATAAAATAGACCGGCGGCCAGACAACGCAACCGATGATATTCGGCAGCGCAAAGCGTGCGGGGGGAAGCGCCAGCATCCCCGCCACCATCGGGATCAGAGGGCGGGTTGGGCCCACGAAGCGCCCGATGATGATCGTGGGCATCGGATGTTGGTGCAGGGCGTGCTCCGTGCGACGTAGTAAAGTCTGGTGTCTGTTTAAAAACGACCAGTTGTGCAGCGGCGTTTTGAATTTCCAGCCGATGAAATAGGATATCCAATCGCCGAGCAGGCAGCCCACCAACCCGGCACCCCACGCAGCGTACAGGCTCAGTTGCCCGCTACCGATGAGCGCGCCCAGTGTCGCCATCATCACTGTGCCGGGCAGCAACAGCCCTACCAGCGCCAGCGATTCCAAAAAAGCCACTAACATCACCGCAATCAGCGAATAGGTGACAGATTGGGTCACAAAATGATCCAGCCACGCTTCCATAAAGTCCTACCGGGTTATCAACGGCACCTTTGGTTTACTAAACAGTATGTTCGATAAACAGGACGTTGGAGAAAAGGGAGAGCATTGTCAGGATCATAGCAGACGGCGTCAATGGCGGGTTTTTCTATACCTACAATTATGTGAGAGCGCATGATTTCCGCTCACGCGGAAATCATGCGTAAAAGGGCTCTCGTGCGGGATCATCCCCCGAGATACATCCGTTTCACCTCAGGGTTAGCGAGAATATCCGCCGCCGCACCGTGCAGCACGATGTTACCATTCTCCAACACATAGGCACGATCGGCGATTTTCAATGCCGCCGTCGCGTTCTGTTCCACCAGCAGAATGGTCATGTTCTCCTTCTGCAACTGCTTGATGATGTTGAACACCTCACCCACAATCTTCGGTGCCAAGCCGAGGCTGGGTTCATCCAGCATCAGCAAGACAGGCTCGCTCATCAGGGCGCGCGCAATCGCCAACATCTGCTGCTCGCCGCCGCTCATGGTGCCCGCCATCTGATGACGGCGCTCTTTTAAGCGTGGAAACAGGGCGTACATCTTTTCGCACAGATAATGAAAATTGACCGGGTTGTTGTACGCCCCCATTTTCAGGTTTTCTTCAATCGTCAGGTTGGTGAACACCTTGCGCCCTTCCGGCACCAGCGCCAGCCCTTTACGCACAATTTGGTGCGTTTGGCTGTGCGTAACCTCTTCATTGAGAAAGGTCACCGTGCCCGACGATTTCACCATGTTCAGGATGCCGCTCAGCGCCGAGGTTTTACCTGCGCCGTTACTGCCGATAAGCGTAACGATTTCGCTGTTGTTGACCTCGATATCGATGCCTTTCAGTCCCTGAATCAACCCGTAAAATACCTGTAGATTTTCGGCCTTAAGCATAGTCGATGTCCCCCAGATAGGCGGCGATCACCGTTTTGTCGTTGATCGCATCCTGCGTCTTTCCGCTAAACAATGGCTTGCCGTAGTCCAGCACCATGACGCGCTCACACAACGTATTCACAAATGACATGTCATGTTCGATCAACAACACCGTCAGTTTGAAGTCATCGCGCATTTTGAAAATCAGCTGTGCCAGTTCGCTGGTTTCTTTTGGGTTCATGCCGGCGGCGGGCTCATCCAACAGCAGCAATGATGGTGACGTCGCCAATGCACGGGCGATCTCTACCTTGCGCTGATTCCCGTAGCTGAGGTTAGTGGCCAGGGCATTAGCATGCTGGGCAATACCGATGTACTCCAGAATCTTCATCGCGTCTTCTTTGGCTTTGCGTTCTGCCGAAAAGAAACGCCCCATATGCAGTGCCGCTTCAATAAATGAGTAGTGAATCGCGCGATCGAAACCGATCAGGACGTTCTCCAGCACGGTCATGGAACCGAACAGGCGGATATTTTGAAACGTGCGCGCAATCCCCTTGTTAACCACTACATTAGGTTTAAGCCCAGTGATGGTGGTATCCCCTAAACTGACGCAGCCCGAGGTCGGGTTATAGTTCGAGGTGATCACGTTGAACAGGGTGGTTTTGCCCGCACCATTCGGGCCGATAAGCCCAAAAATCTCGGCTTCATTGATGCTGAAACTGACGCCATCAATCGCGCGTAGCCCGCCAAACTGCATCACAATGTTGTCGACGTTAAGAACCGTTTTATTTTCCATGACGGCGCTTCCTGTTGATTTCCCAAATCTCTTGTTTTCCCAGCAGCCCTTCGCGGGCAAACAGCATGATGACCAGCAGCACCAAGGAGAACACCACCATACGTAAGCCGGGGTGTGAGCCCAGATCCTGACCGAACAGGTTCAGCGGCTGATCGAGGAAGCGCAGCCATTCACCGCTACCTACCACAATGATGGTGCCAAGGATCGCCCCGGTGGTGCTGCCCAAACCACCCAGCACGATGATGATCAGCAGTTGGAACGTCAGCATGAAGTCAAACAGGTCGGGCGAAATAATGGTCAGCAGCGATGCCAGCAGGCCACCGCCGATACCTTCGAAAAAGGCGCTGGTGGCAAAGGCATAGGTTTTCATGCGAAAGGTGTTGATGCCCATGGCAATCGCCGCATCTTCATCATCACGCACTGCTTTCATGGCGCGGCCGTATTTGGAATACACCACCTGCAACACCAGCACGATGGCGGCCAGCGCCACCAATCCACACCAGAACAACATATTGCTGGCCTGAGGGATCTCGTTGATGCCGATAGCACCGTTGGTGATTTGCGGGTTATTGATCGCCAGGATTTTGATAATAAAGCCAAAACCCAAGGTCACAATTGCCAGGTAGTCGCCGCGCACCCGGAACACCGGGAACGAGAGACACACCGCCAACACGGCAGCACACAGGCCGCTGATCAACAGAGCCGGTAAAAACGAAGTATGGATAGCCAAAATGAACGGGCTGGGCGCGGCCATTTCGTACATGTTGGTTTTGGCATCGGCGGTTAACAGCAAAATCGCCGTCACGTAGGCCCCTACCGCAACAAAGCCGTTTGGTTCCAGAGAGAGCTGCCCGGTGACGCCGTTAATCAGGTTATAGCTCACCGCCAATATCATAAAAATGAATATGTTGCAGATAATGCGGATGATGTAGTCGTTAAACAGGTTCTGGAAAACGCTCAGCATCAACACACTGACCACCAGCAGCGCTGCATAACAAAAAAGCTGAGAGAGAGACGTGGCTGGCATTTTCATCAGAAGCGACTCCTTTCCAACCGTTCGTCGCCCATGATGCCGACCGGTCTGAATAACAAAACCAAAATCAAAAACATAAATGCAAAGGCGTCTTTATAGCCCCCCAACTCCGGCACAGCGGCAACTGCCACCACTTCGGTGAACCCCAAAATAAAACCGCCGATCACTGCGCCTGTGACGCTGCCGATCCCGCCGAGTACTGCTGCGGCAAAGGCTTTCAGACCGATCAATACCCCCATTAGCGGATCGATGGTGGGGTAGCTGGTGGCGTAGAAAATCCCGCCGAGCGCCGCCAACGAGCTGCCGAGCGCAAACACGAAGGCGATGATATGGTTGGCATCGATCCCCATCAGGCGCACGGTGTTGACATCGAAGGCCACGGCGCGGATCGCCATGCCTTGTCGGGTGCGGTAGAGAATGAACAAGATCCCGGCCAGCAATACCAACGTCACCAGCGGCACAATCCAGGCCACGTTGGTAATGATGATGCTGCCGAACGTGATAGTACGGTTGAAAAACGGCGGCGTTTCAAAGAAACGCGGGCTACCGCCGAACAGCACGTTGAACAGGTTTTCCAAAAAGAAGCTGACACCGATGGCGGTGATCAGCATGGAGATTTTTGACGCGCCGCGCAGTGGTCGGTAGGCAATCTGATCGATACAGACCCCGAGCAGCGCAGAAAACAGCACGGCAAACAAAATTGCTGCCCCGAAGGGCAGCGCAAAATAGGTGGTACCAAACAGGGCAAGAAATGCCCCCACCATCATGATATCGGCATGGGCAAAGTTGATCAGACGCAGTACGCCATACACCATGGTATAACCGATGGCGATCAGCGCGTACATACTGCCCAAACTCATGCCGTTAACGACCTGTTGGAAGAAAATGGCTGCATCCATTTTTTAATCCTTATTTTCCCGCGATTACGGGTTTACCACCGTTTTGAACGCCAGTTCGCCGTTTTTCACTTCGTTGATCACCGCGCTGCGGATAGCGTCGCCATCTTTCAGCGTCAGCGTGCCGGTGATGCCGGTGAAGCCGCTGGTAGCACGGATTTTGTCATTGACGCAGACACGATCTTTCGGGTTATCACACTGGTTCATGGCATTGATGATCATCTTGTAGGCATCGGCCGTCATCGCGCCCCAGGTGTGGGTCGGTTCGCTGTATTTTTCCGTCCAGGCTTTGATGAATTTCTCCCCTTCCGGCGTTTGCTCTTTGGCATTCGGTGAGTAGTAATCGGTGGTCATGTAACCTTCTACCGCATCCTGACCCAGTTTAAAGAACACCGGATCCGCAGCCAGACCGTCACCGCCCACGACCGGCACCTTCAAGCCCAACTGCTTGGCTTGAACCGCAATCAGCGCCCCTTCGGTGTAGTAGATCGGCATGTAAATCATGTCGACATTTTTGGCTTTGACCGAGGAGAGTTGGGCTTTGAAATCTTTGCTGCCGCCCGGTGCCTGCACTTCGATAGGAATAGTGCCGCCGTTTTTCAGGAATTGAGTACGGAAGGCTTTGGCGAGGCCAACGGAGTAGTCGTTGCTGCTGTCATACATAATCGCCGCGGTTTTGGCACCCAGATCGCGTGAGGCCAGGTTAGCGCCGACAATCCCCTGGAAGCTGTCAGAGAAGCACACGCGGCTCACATATTGACGGCCACGGGTGACGCGGTCGTTGGTAGCGGTGGGAGAAACCAGCGGCGTTTTGGTGTCTTCCGCCATTTTGGTCATCGCCAGCGTGTTGGTAGAGGTGACTTCGCCGATCACCGCATCGACTTTATCGCTCGAGACCAGACGTTGCATGGCGTTAGCCGCTTCTACCTTGTCGCTTTTGTCATCGATAATGATCAGTTTGACGGTATCGCCATTTTTCAGCGTCGGCTCCATGCTGTTTACCAGCTCAACGCCTTTCTGAGAGGGCTGACCATATCCGCTGAGCGGGCCGCTTAACGGTAACACTACGCCGATTTTAATTTCTTCCGCCATGACGTTGGCGGCACCCATGACAGAGGAAACCAATGCTGCTGCTACCGTCAGTTTGACCAGTTTGTGATTCATATCATCGCCTCATCAGTAATAAGAGATTACGTCCCTTTAGTAGAATGGAGCCACAGAGTTGGCCCAGTGCGTCGATCAGTTAGCGTGCCACAGGGATATATTCTGTTAGCGAAGAAAGAATCAGCAACAAATGTGCCAGAAGTAAAAAGCAGCAATCAATTGATTGATTATCATGGATAAAACAAGAGAAGGAATGCGAGATAATGGGCAATTAAAAAAGCACCGTTGAGTCGGTTGCACCAATTCGATTCGTGCATGCCAGCTAAAAGTGCAGCCAGCCAAAATATAACTTTTTATTAAAAATCAATTAACCTTTTTGTCAGTCATCGTCCTTATTCTTATTTTCGATACCGATGAATGCTGATCCCATGCTAATTCGTTATCACGTTTATATTTCAACATGGGCAGTATTCATCGGGTTGTTAAATGCTACAAAAATACCATTAGTCCCTATTTTTATTTTCTGCCTCATGACGCCACTGTAAGGTTGCGGGCAAATAACGTTGCAACGCGCTGGGCTCTTCATCATTGACTAACTGCGTAATCATTTCGAAGCAGTGATAGGCCAGTTGGCGGCAATCCTGTTGCACGGTATCGATACGAATAGACAGCGAATCATACAGATAATGATCGTCGAAACTCGCCAAATGAATATCACTATTAAGCAGGTTGTGTTGGCTCATATAGCGCAGTACCCCTTCGAGCAAACCACAGGCGGCGGTAAACAAGGCCTTGGGTGGGCGCCCGAGCCGTGCGCATAATGAAGCGAACATCTCATAGCCGCTGCTGGGGTGGTAATTGCCATGAATAATCCATTCCGGTTTCAGCTCAACACCGGCACGTGCCAAACCCTGTCGAAACCCTTCCAACCGATCTCGCGTAGGTGACAGGCGGGATTGCCCACCAAGAAAATAAAATTCGTCAGGGTGCTGGCGCGCAATACGCTCAACCAATTGGGCGGTAGGCGTGATGGAATCCGTGATCACCAGCGGCAGCGTGGTGTCATTCATGTGCCTGTCGAACAGCACCACCGGCAGTTGCTCATTGAGCTTGATATAATCACTGTCACTCAACATGCTGGATGCCACAATCAGCCCATCCACCTGACGTGCGACCAGATTGTTCACCACCACCGTTTCCTGACCGGGGTTCTCATCGGTACAGGAGATCAGTAGCTGTAGCCCCGCTTCCCGACACAAGTTCTCCAGTTCGTGAGAAAAAACCGCAAACCCATAGTTGGTGATTTCTGGCACCACCAGCCCCAGCGTATGACTGCGGTTATCGCGCAGCAGCCGCGCATGAATACTGGGTTGATAATGCTGCTGCTGAGCAATAGTCAGGACGCGTTCGCGCGTTTCCTGCGCGACACGCAGCTCTTTACCGCGCCCGTTAAGCACCAGACTGGCGGTTGCCTTGGAGACGCCTGCCAGCGCGGCGATATCACTAATGGTGATGCGTTTGGTTTTTCTCACAACAATGCGTCAGTTAGTAAAATAATCCCTTATTCTACCATGCATGATCGCAACGACCAGTAGCGCGCTCGCAGATTCGTACCACCGCTCAACACCAGAGTGGCAGGATGCGCAGGGAAATAGCGGCTGCTCATCACCCCTTCCCCGCCGTTAATAAAGATTTCTACGCTGGAGCGATCGCACAAGATGTGCAATTCGCGCACGTCTCCCGGCCAATAGCGGTATTGCCACTCGCCGGTCATGCGGCTAAGCCTTGCCAGACGCAGGCCATCGGGTTGCCACGTCAGTATCAACGTGTCGGCAAAATTGAGCATGACCGGCCCTTGACCAGCAAGCTCCAACTCCAGAGCCTGTGCATCCAGCACCGGAGCGTCATCAGCCAACCCCTGCCAGTGTTGCTCATCCTCACGCAGCCCTTGTAATTCACGTATTGGACGTTGGTAAAGCTTGCCATGGCGTTGCGACAGCTCGCGCACGCAGGTCATCTGGTGGATCCAGCCGTACGCGGTGGTAGGTTGGGACATCTCTTCACCATCCGGCACGCCCATCCATCCCACCAGCAAACGTCGCCCGTCTGCGCTCTGCGTCGTTTGCGGAGCGTAAAACTCAAACCCGGCATCCATCTCCACCAGCGGGCCATGGTGGTATGTGGCACTGTCATAATCGAGCGCACCGCACACATAGGCGCTCGGGTAACTGTTGAGAAAACGCTTCTCTTCCCGCGCCACGCCCTGCGGGCAGACAATCAGAAAATCGTTATCCCCCAGAGTGAAAAAGTCAGGGCACTCCCACATGAATCCGGCATCGCCAAGCCCGCCGATGCCGCTACCGGCTATCTCACCCAACCGTTGCCACTGCATGAGATCGTCAGAGCGTAGGAGCAACACCTTTCCCTGTTTTTGCTGGTCCTGCGCCCCCAGCACCATGTACCACTGCTGCTGGTGATACCACACTTTCGGATCGCGCACGTGACCGGTGTAGCCTTCCGGCAGTGGGATAACCGGCCCCCGCTTATCGAAACCGCCGTTGGCATTTTGTACCGCCAGACACTGCCAGGCCGTGCGCTCACCGTTATCAAACTTGACGTTGCCGGTGTAGCACAGCGTCAGCATGCCGTGATTGTCCACCGCGCAGCCGGAGTAACAGCCGCTGCGATCGTACTCACTGTCCGGCATCAGCGCGATAGGCTCATGCTGCCAGTGCAGCAGGTCGGGAGAACTCCAATGCCCCCAGCATTTATTGGCATGCTGGCAGCCCAGGGGATTCCATTGATAAAACAGGTGATAACGCCCCTGGAAGTGAATAAAGCCATTGGGATCGTTCAGTAATCCGGTCACCGGCGCCAAATGCCAGCCGGGATAGTGACTGTCTTGTTGAGCCCGTAATTGACCTTTCATCACTGCCTGCAAAATGGCAGGCAACAGAGGCTGTCGCGTCATTACTCTGAATCCGTTTTATATTTGAGCAGATAAGAGACAACAAAGGCCGTCCCGAAAGCGATGACCATCCCGATGATATAATTCATCAACGAATTGGCCTGTACGATAGCCATGCCCGGTATGCCGGTTAATCCCACGGCCGTCATGTACACATGCACAGAAACCACCCAGGCACCGCCTGCCGCCCCCCCGATCAATGCCGCAATAAACGGCTTCATAAAGCGCAGATTGATACCGAAAATGGCCGCCTCCGTAATCCCCAGCAGTGCGGAAAATGCGGAAGGCAGCGCAATCGCTTTGATTTTCACGTCACGGGTTTTAAACCATACCGCCAGGCAAGCCCCGCCCTGTGCCACGTTCGCCATTGCCCAGATAGGCAACAAAAAGTTGACACCAATCGACGGATTGCCGAGCAGCCCGGCTTCAATGGCATGGAAACTGTGGTGCACCCCGGTAATCACAATAGCGGAATAAAGCCCACCAAACAGCAATCCTGCCAGCCAACCGGCGTGCGCGATCAGGGTGCTGAGCACAAACGAGATGCCATCTCCCAGCGCGCGGCCCGCAGGCCCGATGATCAGCAAGGCAACAAACCCGGAGATAATCACCGTGAGGAAAGGCGTCAGGATAAGATCGAGTGCATCAGGAATCACCCGGCGCAGTTGCCGCTCCACGATACTCATAAACCACACTGCCAGCAGAACGGGAAAGACCGTGCCCTGATAGCCAATCATCGCCACTTCAATGCCGAAAAAGTTCATAGTATGGAAGCCAGCAGCCACTCCCCAGGCGTTCGTGAGCGCAGGGTGCGTCAAAATCCCGCCAAGCGTAGCACCGAGATAGGGGTTACCGCCAAACTCACGCGCTGCGGTAAAGCCGATCAAAATAGGCAGAATGATAAACGCGGCGGAACTGCACATATCCAGCATGATGTAGAGGGCATTATCGGCACTCACCCACCCATAGGTTTTCACCATGCCAAGCAGGCCCATCAGCAAACCGGAGGCAACGATGGCAGGGATAATCGGCACAAAAATATTAGAAAGCAATCGGGCCACACGCTGGAGCGGATTCAGTTTGCGCGCAGCCATTTTCGCGGCGTCGGCTTTGCTGGTTTCCCCCATCCCCGTAACCTGAATCAGTGCGGCATAGACCTTGTTAACAATTCCGGTACCGAAAATAACCTGCAGCTGTCCGGCATTACGAAAACATCCCTTAACCCCGTCGACTTTACCGATAGCCGTAATATCCGCCTTGGCATCTTCCACCAGGACCAGGCGCAGGCGCGTCGCGCAGTGCGCGGCGCTGGCAATGTTCTCTTTTCCGCCCAGTAACGGCAACAATGACCGGGCAATCTGTTCAAAGTCCATAGCAACCTCTGTGTTTTCGTTATTGTCGTTGTCAGTACCCTGGCGAAGTCGCCTTCGCCAGGGTGATGTCAATCAGAACCAGGTTTCCATCTGTACGCCAAAATTCCACTCGCCGCCGGCGACAAAACCATTGCTGCCAAAGCTATCGCTTTTGGCATAGTTATCCAGCCGGTGATCCCAATCCATCCAGGTAGCAAACAGACGGATCTCGGGACGCTTGAGGAATTCGCCAATGTCTCCGGCTTTTAGCGTCGGTGCGACGGTAAGCTTGTAGAAATTACCGTTTACCGCATTGCGACTGTTGTAGCCCTGCGGCCGCAAATCCATATATTGATAGCTGCCTTCATATTGCATTTCAAAGTTACTGGTGATTTCTTGAATCAGCCTCAGGTTGAGGGTTGCCCATTCGTAGCTATCCCCTTTTACGTAGCGATCCTTGCTGGTCTGCGCCAGCAGCGCGGGGGCGATGTGCCAGCCGCCGCCGAGGGGAGTGATACCGTAGCTCGCCAGCCGCCAGGTATTCGCGTCTGGCAGCAGGGCACCGTCAGAGCCTATCGACTTCACCTCAGCCCCCAACCCGTGCCCGTACAGCAACGCGGTTTTTGAGCTCCCTTCGCGCACGCCATAGAAACTCTCATTGTGCAATCCCAGCAGCGCGTGGACCCCATTGTTAGCAGCATCATGTTTCACCAGATGATTATCCAGATCGCGTCGCTCATCGTTATCCTTGGCACGCATACCACTAACCATCAGTTGAACCGGTCCCTGGAAGTGATTGAGGCTAAGAATGTAATTCTGCGCCGTATTTTCGCGGTTCTCGATGTCCCCAAAGGTACGGCCATAAACCGAGAAATTGCTACGCGCGTTATCATCCCAACGCATATCGTAGATACCGGCACCGGTTCCTGCGAGGAATACCACATCGGAATCAATCCAATGGATATCGAAGTTATCGCGATCGAAGCGTTTCCCCGCCCACACCGTACTGTCTTTAAATGCCCCGGTGAACGTCGGCAAATGACCCAGTTCAGTAAACGCCTGACGCAGGTTGAGATCGCTGCTGGAGGCTGTCCAGTCGTTATAACTGCGCTGTCCATCGGCCAGCATCACCTTGAAACGGGTCGTGGCGCCACTTGCCAATGTCTGTTTATGTTCAAGATTTAATTCAACGTAGGTATCCGGTTCATTGCCCAGACGTCCGACATGACCACCGGTTTCTCCCGCAGGCGTCACCGAGGGGCCGCCCTGTGTTTTTGCCGCTGAATTGTTCATCAACAGGCCGGAGCGTGCATAGCCATGGAACTCGAAACCGCCCTTGTCGCTGGCCTTCTGCTCTAGCTTCGCCGTGCGCTGCTCAACCTGCGCCGTGGTGGTTTGCGTTTTCTGCTGCACGGCAGCCAGCTCACGTGCCTGCTTTTCCGCCGCATCAGCCCGGTTTTCAGCCATGCTCGCGCGCTGCTCTGCGGCCTGAAGCCGCTGCTCCAGGGCCATCAGGCGCGCTTCAATACTGCTCTTGCCGGAATCTGCAAGGGCAGTACCTGAGCCCATTAACAAGCCGAGGGTGAGAGTAAGAGTACTTTTTTTCATTATTGTGTCTCCCTAAGGAAGCATAAGTATCGGTGCATTAACTGGCTAAACCGGTTTAGGTGGAAATCATAGACAGGGTTATTTTTTCCGCGCAATGAAATTTGCTAAACCGGTTTAGTCATTGTGAAGCAAGTCGCAAAATGCCGATCGAATGCGAGGTTCCTCAGGGAAGCTGTTGCTGAAGTTGTTCAAGATAAGGCAGCGCAGTCATTGCGCCTTTTGCTGTGGTTGCCAGTGCACCGCAGAGCTGTGCGTAGCGAAGGTGTTTGGCGAGCGCGCTCACATCGTGTGGCAAACCGTGTTCAGCCAATCCCCACAGCAGCCCGGCGACAAAAGCATCTCCAGCGCCCGTGGTATCCACACTCTCCACGGGGAACGAGGGATAATGGTGAATTTCACCGTTAAACCACGCGAGCACGCCAGACCTACCCTGAGTGACCAATAACAGTCCGATGCCATTTTCCTGCGCAAGCCTGGCCATACTATGCGGTACGTCCTCACTGCCGGATATAAACAACCGTTCCTCCTCCGACAGCTTCACCACATCAGCCAGAGGCAGCGCCTGGCGCAGACACGCTCTCAGTAACGTTTTGTCTGGCCAGAGATCTTCACGGATATTCGGATCGAAACTGACGAAACCACCCTGAGCGCGCATCCGCGCCATTGCGGTATAGGTTGCCGTACGCGATGGCTCGGCAGACAGGGCTATCGAACAGGCATGCAGCCATTCGCCGGTCTGAAAAGCAGGTAAATCCGCAGTTTCAAGAAACAGATCGGCACTCGGGCGCACCATAAAGGTAAATGAGCGCTCCCCCTGTTCGTCCAGTGCAACAATCACGGTTGAGGTACGGTGCGCAGAATCGCCACACAGAAAGCGGATATCAACCCCCTCTTCGTGTAATGTTTGCCGCATAAAATGACCAAAGGGATCGTCCCCCACGCGGCCAATAAAACTGCTACATCCCTTCAGCCGCGCAATGCCCACGGCCACATTGGCAGGCGCACCGCCGGGGCACTGTAACAGCCGGCCCTGGCCTTCAGGGAGTAAGTCCACCACCGCATCGCCCAGCACCCACACTCTTGCCGTCATGATTGTCTCCTAATAAACCGCAAGCTAAACATTAATTAAAACGGTTTAGCTATGCAATAGACATTCAGTGCGCCTCGGCAAAATCAGCATCCAATATTGTGATACCGGTCACAATAAATGCATAAAATATTCATGCTGTTATTATAATAACGAGATGCATATCACAATCATTTTTTAATACAACACCGTGATTATCTCTATTATTTTCACTTCTGCCGTATTCGAAAAGTGTTATGTTTGTTACTAATAAATGACGCATTTGCACCATTTTTTCTTTTCTAAGAAAAATTCGATTAATGAGATTCTAATTATTTCCTATCTGACAGATTTTAAATAAAAAATCGCATCAAAACCTGCGTTATCGAAACACATTGGCGGCAAAGTAAAACAGCAATAATACGGCCATCTTGGAAAAGATGAAGGTATACATAATAGTCAACACCCCTTATCATGAATAACCTTTTTCGCTAGGCTCTTTGTCCCTATTTATGTCTTTTAGCGTATTTCACCATATCGGATTACGCCGTTTAATCCTGCTATTGGCGGTAATGAGCGCCCTGATCACGCTTGCGAATAGCTTTTATGCTACCTATCGCGTACAACGCGAGTTGTTGATTACTAATACGCTGGAATCAAATCGTGTTTACGCCAGCAAGTTAGCCGCCGAAACGCAGACCTTTTTTGAGAATGCGCAACAGCAGTTGGCCTACAGCGCCACCCTCCTGGCAGAAGACTTTAACAACAGGGCTAATCTGGTACAAGAAGCCGATCGGTTACGTTTGCAAACCCACAGTTTTAATTCCGTGCTGGTGGCGGATGCCAAAGGCGTGGTGCGCGCCACGTCTCCGGATACTTTCCAGCTTATCGGGCAGAAACTGACGACCGAGGGCGCGCTGGCTGCGCTTAAAGCGCGCGTGCCGCTGATCAGCCAGCCCTATATCTCTGCGGCGGAAAACCTGATTGTCATGATATCCAGCCCTATTTTCGATCGTTCCGGGCGTTACCTGGGATTTGTCGGTGGGTCTATCTATCTGAAAAAAACCAGCATCCTGAATACGCTGCTTGGGCAACACTACTACCGTGACGGCTCCTATATTTATGTCACCGACGGCCAGCGGCGTATGCTCTATCACAAAGACAACGGGCGTATCGGACAAACCGAAACCAATAACCTGATGGTTCCTCATCAAGGCCCGACGAACGGCAGCCAACAGATGGTGAATTACGTCGGCGAAAAGATGCTGGCGGGCTTTGCCGTCGTTCCCGCTACGGGTTGGGAAGTTGTCGCCCTGCGGCCAACGTTAGAGACGCTGAAGCCACTCGAGGGGCTGATGCTTAACGTTCTTCGTCATACACTGCCGATGGCGCTACTGACCATTTTGTGCGTGTGGCTGCTGGCACGTCTGATTGCCCAACCGCTGTGGCTGCTGGCGCGCAGCGCCAATAAGATGGATGCCAACGACATTTCCGAGGACATCAACAAGATCTCATCCTGGTATTTTGAGGCCACACAGCTCAAACAGGCCATGCTGATTGGCATTAATCTGTTACAGCAAAAGATTGGCAAGCTGCGTTTCGAAGCGCAAACCGACCCCATGACCGGCCTGTACAACCGTCGTGGGCTGGATACCATTCTCAAGTATTGGCACACCCTGCACCGGGATTTCGCCATTGTCGCGCTGGATATCGACCACTTTAAACGCGTTAACGACACTTTCGGTCATGACACCGGTGACACAGTCATCAAATTTATCGCAGAACAGTTAAGAGCCGGTTCGCGCGATAGCGATATTCTGTGCCGCAGCGGCGGCGAGGAATTTTTAGTGCTGCTCCCGGAAACGTCGCAGGAAATGGCTGAGCAGATCGCTGAGCGGCTGCGTATCAACACGGAGGCAATGGCATCGCCTGCGGGTAATATCACCATTTCACTGGGTGTGTCCCTATGGCGCGCGGAAAAAAACGGTGACTTTTCCATCGACCAGGCGCTCAAGCTGGCCGACAAAGCGCTTTATCGCGCCAAGCAGGAAGGCCGTAATCGCGTTGTGCTGGCGCCAGGCGCTTGAAGATAACGGGCGCGAAGATAACACTAGACTATAACTGTATATATAACCATACTTAATACTTCTCTCTTGGCTGAGGTATTTAAGCGTGGCGCAGGCGTCTCAGGGGTTTATTCTTACCCGCCACTGGCATGACACCCCCGCAGGCATTCAGATTGATCTCTGGCTCGCTACCGACGGCGGTCCGGTGCTGGTTGCTTTGCCACCTCAACAGGCGGTGGCCTTCATTCCCGCGCAGCAGCAGGCGCGCGCTGAAGCGCTGCTGAATACCGAGACCTCGGCGCCCCGTAAGCAGCGTCCCCCTTCGCTGCGCCCCTTGACGTTGCACGATTTTCACCATCAACCGCTGCTGGGTCTCTATTGCACTCATTATCGCCAACTGCTGGCGCTGGAAAAGCGATTACAGGAAGCGGGCATTACCGTTTATGAAGCGGACATCCGCCCCCCCGACCGTTATCTGATGGAGCGTTTTATCACCGCACCTGTGTGGTTCAGCGGCCAACCTGCTGGGCCAAATGCGGTGGTTAACGCGCAGATGAAGCCCTGCCCTGACTATCGCCCCAGATTAAAGCTGGTGTCGCTGGATATCGAAACCAGCCGCCACGGAGAGCTTTACTGCATCGGACTGGAAGGGTGTGGTCAGCGCCAAGTGTATATGCTGGGCCCAGAGCCCGATGATGCGCCGCCTGCGCCCGAATTTGCACTGGAATATGTCAACAGCCGTCCGCAATTGCTGGAGAAACTCAACGCCTGGTTTGCAGAGCACGATCCCGATGTGATCATCGGTTGGAATCTAGTGCAATTTGACCTGCGCATCCTGCAAAAACATGCCGAGCGTTATCGTATCCCGCTGCGCTTGGGACGGGGTAATCAGGAACTGGAGTGGCGCGAGCACGGTTTCAAACAGGGGCATTTCTTTGCCAGTACGCCAGGGCGATTGATCGTAGACGGCATTGAAGCCTTGAAATCCGCTACCTGGAATTTTCCCTCGTTTAGTCTGGAGTACGTGTCTCAGACGCTGCTGGGCGAAGGCAAACTGTCAGATAATCCCTACCAGCGCATGGATGAAATCGAGCAACGTTTTGCGCACGACAAACCGGCCCTCGCCCGCTATAACCTTCAGGATTGTGAGCTGGTCACTCGCATTTTTGAAAAAACCGAGCTGATGCCGTTTCTTCTGGAACGCGCCACCGTCACCGGATTGGCGGCAGATCGCAGCGGCGGGTCGGTTGCCGCATTCAGCCACCTGTATCTGCCGCGCATGCATCGTCTTGGCTACGTAGCGCCCAATCTGGGCGACGTTGCCGTGGAGGCGAGCCCCGGCGGCTTTGTGATGGATTCAGCACCGGGACTGTACGACTCGGTGTTGGTGCTCGATTATAAAAGCCTGTACCCCTCAATCATCCGTACCTTTCTTATCGACCCGGTGGGGTTGATTTGCGGCATGCAGCAACCGGATGACGAGGCATCAGTGCCCGGCTTTCGTGGTGCTCGCTTCTCGCGCCAGCAGCACTGCCTGCCCGCCATCGTCGAGCAGATTTGGCAGGGGCGCGATGCCGCCAAGCGCGCCGGGAATAAACCGCTGTCGCAGGCGCTGAAAATCATCATGAACGCGTTCTATGGCGTGCTGGGTGCCAGCGGCTGCCGTTTCTTCGATCCACGTTTGGCCTCCTCTATCACTCTGCGCGGCCACGAGATTATGCAGCAAACCCGTGCCTTGATTGAGGCACAAGGCTATCAGGTGATCTACGGTGATACCGACTCCACCTTCGTCTGGCTTAAACGTGCGCACGATAATGATGAAGCCATCGAGATAGGTCGTAGGCTGGCCCAGTTGGTTAATCACTGGTGGCAAAACCATCTGCAACAAACCTTAGGGCTAACCAGCGCGCTCGAACTGCAATTTGAAACCCACTACTGCCGTTTTCTGATGCCCACCATTCGCGGTGCAGAACAGGGCAGCAAGAAACGCTATGCGGGAATGGCGCAGACGCCTGACGGGGAAAAAATTGTTTACAAAGGGCTGGAAACGGTACGCACCGATTGGACACCGCTGGCGCAACAGTTTCAGCAACAGCTTTATGCGCGGATTTTTCGCCAGCAGCCGTATCAAGACTGGCTGCGAGAATATGTCGAAAAAACCCTGAACGGCGAATTTGACGATCTGCTTGTCTACCGTAAACGACTGCGTCGCCCACTGAGTGATTACCAGAAAAACGTACCGCCGCACGTGCGTGCCGCCCGACTCGCTGATGACTACAACCGCCAGATAGGTCGCCCGCTGCAATACCAGAATGGCGGTTGGATCAGCTATGTGATGACGCAGAGCGGCCCGGAGCCGTTGGAAACCCGGCATGCGACGCTGGACTATACTCACTACGTCGAGCGCCAACTGCAACCGGTGGCTGATGCTATTCTGCCGTTTTTACAGGATGATTTTTCCAGCCTGATTACCGGCCAGATGGGATTATTTTAAGCGTTGAATGGATGACGAATGCCGCGCCTTCCATTACCATACACCCCTTTCTATGCCCTAAATATGCAGCACCACGACTAATCATTCATCTCCAAAGGGATTAACGACAGGCTTTGCCCTGTCCGACATGCCCGACAATGACAAATATCGAGCTACGAATTTATGCTTTTTACACTTGGTCAACGCTGGATCAGCGATACGGAAAGCGAGCTGGGACTGGGCACGGTTGTTGCTCTGGATGTACGCATGGTCACACTGCTTTTTCCTGCAAGCGGAGAAAATCGCCTCTATTCACGAAGCGATGCTCCAATCACCCGTGTCATGTTTAATTCTGGCGATACCGTCACCAGCCACGAAGGCTGGCAGCTCAGCGTCACTGAAACCCGCGACGAAAACGGGCTGATCGTTTATATCGGCGAACGCCTTGATGACGGTACACCGGCAGAGCTGCGCGAAGTGATGCTGGACAGCAAGTTGACCTTTAACAAGCCGCAAGATCGCCTGTTTGCCGGGCAGATCGATCGTATGGATCGCTTTGCGCTGCGCTATCGCACGCGTTTGCACCAACAGGCTCAAGCGTTGCAGCCTTGGGGCGGCCTGCGCGGCATGCGTGCCAGTCTGATTCCCCACCAGTTGCACATTGCGCGCGAAGTGGGTCAGCGCCACGCGCCGCGCGTACTGCTTGCCGATGAAGTGGGCCTGGGCAAGACCATTGAAGCCGGGATGGTGATTCATCAACAACTGTTGGCCGGGCGTGCTGAACGCGTGCTGATTGTGGTGCCGGAAACCCTGCAACATCAGTGGCTGGTGGAGATGCTGCGCCGCTTTAACCTGCTGTTCTCCCTGTTTGATGATGAGCGCTATGCCGAGGCACGACTCGACAGCAGCAACCCGTTTGAAACCGAACAACTGATCATCTGCTCCCTGGGTTTTGTACAGAAAAATGCGGCGCGCTTTGAACAACTGCTGGCGGCACACTGGGATTTGCTGGTGGTCGATGAAGCGCACCATCTCGCCTGGAGCGAAGCCGCCCCCAGCCCTGAATATCAGGCGATTGAACAGCTGGCGCAGCGCATTCCTGCCGTGCTGCTGCTGACGGCAACCCCTGAGCAGCTCGGCCAAGAGAGCCACTTTGCGCGCTTGCGGCTGTTAGATCCGAACCGTTTCCACGACTACCGCGAATTCGTTAACGAGCAACAGCAGTATCGTCCGGTGGCGGATGCCGTGGCACTCCTGCTTGCCGATGAAAACCTCAGCAAAGATGAGATGAACCTGCTCACCGAATTGCTGAGCGAGCAAGACTGCGAACCGCTGCTCAAGGCTATCAATAGCGACACCGCTGATCGCCACACCGCGCGACAAGAACTGATTGCCATGCTGATGGACAGACACGGCACCAGCCGCGTGCTGTTCCGCAATACGCGCCAAGGTGTAAAAGGCTTCCCGCAGCGTGTGTTGCACCAGATTAAGTTACCGCTGCCCGCGCAGTACCAAACGGCCATTAAGGTCTCGGGCATCATGAGCGCCAGTAAAACGCCGGAAGCGCGCGCGCGTGACATGCTGTACCCAGAGCAGATTTACCAAATGCTGGAAGGGGATGATGCCACCTGGTGGAACTTCGATCCGCGCGTGGAATGGCTGCTCGGTTACCTGACCGCCCATCGCGACAAAAAGATATTGGTGATTTGCGCCAAAGCCGCCACGGCCTTGCAGCTTGAGCAGGTATTGCGCACGCGTGAAGCGATCCGCGCCGCCGTATTCCACGAAGGGTTATCTATCCTTGAGCGCGATCGCGCGGCGGCCTACTTTGCCTCGGAAGAGGATGGCGCACAGGTGCTGATCTGCTCGGAGATCGGTTCCGAAGGGCGTAACTTCCAGTTCGCCAGCCACCTGATCATGTTCGATCTGCCGTTTAATCCGGATCTGCTGGAGCAGCGTATCGGACGTCTGGATCGTATCGGACAGACGCAAGAAATTCAGGTGCTGGTGCCCTATCTGGAGAACACCGCGCAGGCGCTGCTGGTACGTTGGTATCACGAAGGGCTCGATGCCTTCGAACATACCTGCCCAACGGGCCGTACCATTTATGATGCCCATTACGGCACGCTGATTGAGCGCCTGAGCGTTCCTACAGAGAGTGATGGGCTGGATGACTTTATCCGTACCTGCCGTCAACAGCACGATGCGCTGAAAGCGCAGCTCGAACTCGGCCGCGATCGCCTGCTGGAAATGCACTCCAACGGCGGTGAAGCCGCGCAGACGCTAGCGCAATCCATCGAGGAACAGGACAACGACGTCAATCTGGTCACGTTCGCCCTGAATCTGTTCGATATCGTCGGCGTGAATCAGGAAGATCGCAGCGATAATCTGATTATTCTGACACCCTCCGATCATATGCTGGTGCCGGATTTCCCGGGGTTGCCGCAGGATGGCTGCACCATCACCTTCGAACGCGAGCAGGCGCTGTCGCGGGAAGATGCCCAGTTTGTCAGTTGGGAACATCCACTGATTCGCAACGGCATGGATCTGATTTTGTCCGGTGATACCGGTAGCTGTGCCGTGTCATTGCTGAAAAACAAAGCGCTGCCCGTGGGAACGCTGCTGGCGGAGTTGGTCTACGTGGTGGAAGCACAAGCACCGAAACAGTTGCAGTTGACCCGCTTCCTGCCGCCAACGCCGTTGCGTTTATTGATGGATCGCACCGGTAAAAACCTGGCTCCGCAGGTGGAGTTTGAAAGCTTTAACCGCCAGCTCAACGCGGTGAACCGCCATACCTCCAGCAAATTAGTGAATGCGGTACAAGCCGATGTTCACAATATGTTGCAACAGGCCGAACCGCTAGTGGCGGCTCAGGCACAGCAGTTGATTATCGACGCGCAACAGCAGGCCGATCTGCAACTGCGCCGCGAACGGGAACGGCTGGAAGCGCTAAAAGCGGTTAACCCGAACATCCGTGACGATGAACTGCTGGCGCTGGAAACGCAGCGGGAGCAGGTGCTGCTCAATCTGCATCAGGCCAACTGGCGACTGGATGCCATTCGTTTGGTGGTGGTCTCTCACCAGTAGTCAATAATGCCGGCGGCAACAGTCTCTGCGTTGCCGCCGCAGGAGCCATCATGGAACCCTATAATCCCCCCCTCGATCCCTGGCTGCACGTGTTGTATCAGGATCAACATCTTATTGTGGTCAACAAGCCCAGCGGCTTGCTCTCCGTGCCCGGCAGAGCGCCTGAGCACCATGACAGCACAATGAGCCGTATTCAGCGGGATTTTCCTCAGGCAGAACCCGTCCATCGTCTCGATATGGCTACCAGCGGTGTGATTGCCGTCGCGTTGACCAAAGCGGCCGAAAGAGAGCTGAAACGCCAATTTCGCGAACGCGAACCAAAAAAATCCTATATCGCACGGGTATGGGGGTGGTTGGAACACGATGAAGGATTGATCGATCTGCCACTGATTTGCGACTGGCCCAATCGTCCAAAGCAGAAGGTCTGTTTTGAACAGGGAAAACCGGCGCAAACTCAGTATCAGGTGCTGGCACGCGAGGCCGATGGCACCACGCGCGTGAAGCTGATGCCCATTACCGGTCGCTCACACCAACTGCGCGTGCACCTGCTCGCCCTCGGGCACCCGATCCTGGGTGACGGTTTTTACGCCCACCCTGAAGCCAAAGCCTTGGCACCGCGTCTGCTGCTGCACGCACAGGAACTGGCTATCACGCACCCCGCGTTTGGTACGCCGATGCACTTTCGCTGTGAGCCTGATTTCTGATTGTTAAGGTGATCGTCAAGAAAAACGTGGGAAAACGGGAGAAGGGTTACTTAGCGACGTGACTGCTTTTCAAAAACTCATAGGCGGCCTGAATGTCTTGCGCCTTGCGTTTTGCCATGTCCATCATGCGCGGAGAGAGCCCCTTACCCGCCAGTTTGTCAGGATGGTGCTCGTTCATGAGTTTACGATAAGCGCGTTTTACCGTCGCCGCATCATCGCTGGTGCGCACGCCCAGCGTACGGCAGGCACTCTCAAGCGTTGGTCCCCGCGTATAAGGCGGCTGTTGACGCTGCCCGCCTTGCGATTGTCCGCCATACGACTGGCCACCATAAGATTGGTTGCGCCGCTGGTAGGATTTGCCATTCTGCCTTGACTGGTGTTGCTTCGATTGCCCCTGTTGCTGAGACTGGCGCTGCTGCCCTTCCATATTACGCATGAAAAATTCGAACTGTTCACGCGTCACGCCCAGCTCATCCGCAAATACGTACAATAACCGCCGTTCGTTCGGGTGCAACGCGCCGTCGTTAAACGCAACCTGAAGCTGGATATCGAGAAACATTCTGATCATATCGAAGCGGCCCAGGCAGGCATCGCGCAGCTTACGCAATTTGGTGCGTACCGGGAACGCATTTGATTTCCCTTCGCGGAAAGCCTGCTGCGCCGCCTGACGCGCCTCACCGAATAGCTCCAGCCGGTCCATCATCAAGGTGGCCGCCTGAATATCCGCTTCGGTGACGCGCCCTTTGGATTTGGTCAGGTGCCCCATGGCCTGAAACGTGGTGAGAAAAAACAGCGACTGTCGGGTAGACTGTGCGGAAAAATAATCACGGCGACGCGCAGCCCTGGCTCTATCAACCATATGGCCCATCAGCACGCCCGTAATCACACCCCACACGCCGCCGCCGGACATAATACCCAGTATCAAGCCCAGCAACTTGCCCCAATAGCGCATATACTTCCTCAAATCCTCATGCCGTCGACCAAAAATTGCTTTATCATACCCGTCATTTAGCGTTGCACCTAACGGCAGAGCAGAGAAACAGTGGGGAATTTACACTGGCGCAACGTAAGCCAGTGATATAGTCTCTGACCGTTTGCCGGCATGATGCCCTTGATGACGGAACACCGATACCGCGTATGAAAAAATGTTTTCCAACTCTGCTGGCCACCTTGATTGGGTCGGCGCTCTACAGCCAACACGCGTTGGCCGATCTTGCCGCTCAGTGCCGGCTTGGCGTTCCTACGTTCACTCGGCCGCTGGTCACCGGTGAGCCCAATACGCTCCCGGTACATATTCAGGCGGACAAAAGTGAAGCCAACTATCCGGATAACGCCCGTTTCCTGGGTAACGTCAACATAGAGCAAGGCAACAGTCGCTTGCAGGCCGATCAGGTTGAACTGCGCCAGGCCGGCACTGACGCCGCGGGCACCCCAGTGCGCACCATCACTGCCACCGGTAATGTCAATTATGATGACAACCTGGTCATCCTGAAAGGCCCCAAAGCCTGGTCTAACCTGAATACGCGAGATACCGACGTGTTTCAGGGCGATTACCAAATGGTTGACCGTCAGGGCCGTGGCGATGCCGATAAAATGCAAATGCGCGGTGACAATCGCTACACCATTCTGGAAAACGGTTCCTTCACGACGTGCCTGCCGGGTGATGATAGCTGGAGTGTCGTCGGTTCGGAAGTGATCCATGACAGGGATGAGCAAGTTGCTGAAATTTGGAATGCGCGCGTCAAAATTGGCGACGTTCCGGTTTTCTACAGCCCTTACCTGCAACTGCCCGTGGGTGACAAACGCCGCTCCGGCTTTTTGATTCCCAACGCCCGCTACAGCGGCAGCAGCGGCTTTGAACTGATCACCCCCTACTACTGGAATATCGCACCCAACATGGATGCGACCATTACGCCGCACGTCCTGAGCAAGCGCGGCGTGCAGTTGCAAAACGAGTTCCGTTATCTTGCCACGCCGGGCACCGGTACGGTGCAGTTGGACTGGCTGCCGAATGACAGAGCCTATCGTCGTGACAATCCAGACGACAAAGATACGCGCTGGCTCCTTCATTGGCAGCACGACGGTATCATGGATCAGGTGTGGCGCTTTAACAGCGATTACACCAAGGTCAGCGATATCAACTATTTCAAAGACCTCGATTCTACTTACGGCTCCACGACCAGCGGCTACGTGAACCAAAAATTCAGCGTCGGCTATGCTAACCAGAATTGGGACGCTACGTTATCCAATAAACAGTTCCAATTGCTGGCGGCTAACACCAACAATGATGTTTACCGCGCCGAGCCTCAACTCGACCTCAACTACTACCGAGAGGATATCGGCCCGTTCGATATGCATCTTTATGGGCAGGCGGTAAAATTTACCAACATGAACAACAACCGCCCCGAAGCGACGCGTTTTCATGCTGAGCCAACGGTCAGTCTACCATTGACCAACCAGTGGGGTAGCCTGAACACCGAAGCCAAGCTGATGGCGACCCATTATCAACAAACCAATCTGGAACGCTTCCGTGCCGATCCCAATCCGCAAATCAGCAACATCAAGCGCGATGCGCTGAAGGATTCTGCCAATCGCGTTTTGCCGCAGTACAAAGTTGACGGCAAACTGGTGTTTGAACGCGAAATGGATTGGTCCAACGCCTTTACCCAAACGCTGGAACCGCGCGTACAGTACCTGTATGTGCCTTACCGCGATCAAAGCAGCATTTACACCTATGACTCTACGCTGCTGCAAAACGACTATACCGGCCTGTTTCGCGACCGCAGTTACAGCGGGCTGGATCGCATCGCGTCAGCAAATCAGATTGCAACCGGTTTGACTACCCGCGTTTATGATCAAAACCTGGTGGAACGTTTTAATGCTTCCGTCGGTCAAATCTATTACTTCGATCGCCCCAGAACCGGGGATAGCACCACGGTAATGGATAAAAACGACGATAACGGCAGCCTGGTATGGGCCGGCGACAGCTATTGGAAGATTAACGATCTGTGGGGCATGCGCGGCGGTTTGCAATATGATACGCGCCTTGAGAGCATATCGCAGGGCAACGCAGTGCTGGAATATCGCCAAGATAGCGAGAAACTGGTGCAGTTGAACTACCGCTACGCCAGCAGGGAATATATTCAAAACTCCGTACAGAATCTGTTGGCAAGCCGGGCTTATCAGCAGGGTATTTCGCAAGTGGGGCTCACCGCGGCATGGCCGATTGCCGACCGTTGGTCCGTGGTTGGGGCGTATTACTACGACACCAAAGCGAATCAAACCGCCAACCAGCGTATCGGCTTTCAGTACAATACCTGCTGCTGGGCCGTCAATATGGGCTACGAGCGGAAAATTACCGACTGGAACCTCAATCGGCAGTCCAGTGAGTATGACAACAAGTTCTCGATCAACATCGAGCTACGGGGTTTAAGCAGCAATGAAACGCTGGGTGCGCAAAAAATGCTGCGCTCAGGTATTCTGCCTTATCAGCGCGCCTTCTGATGCGGTCATACGCGCGTGGAATGAACGGTAACACATCAACTTTTAATCCGCCTTGCGGGTGAAACTAACGGGAAAGGTATGAAGAACTGGAAAACGCTTATCCTCGGGCTGGCCCTCAGCGCCAATGCAGTTTTTGCTGCGCCACAGGTTGTTGATAAAGTCGCCGCCGTCGTGGACAACAGCGTCGTGCTTGAAAGTGATGTCAGCACGCTTTTACAGTCCGTGAAGATGAATGCGCAGCAAGCGGGACAACAGTTACCGGATGAGAGTACGTTGCGCCACCAGATCCTCGATCGTCTGATTATGGATAACATCATTTTGCAAATGGCAAAAAAGATGAATATCCAGATCGGTGAGGCACAGTTGGATCAGGCCATCAACAATATTGCGGCACAAAACCGCATGACGCTCGACCAACTGAAAAGCCAGTTGGCTTATGAGAATCTGACCTACAGCGCCTATCGCAACCAGATTCGCAAAGAGATGACCATTGCCGAAGTCCGTAATAACGAAGTGCGTCGCCGCATCACCGTCCTGCCGCAGGAAGTTGACGCGCTGGCGAAACAGATCGCCAACCAGACCGGTGAAGACGCTGAACTGAATCTCAGCCACATTCTGATCCCGTTGGGAGAAAATCCGTCGCAGCAGCAGGTGGACGATGCAGAAAACCTGGCTAACTCTTTGGTTCAACAGCTGAAAGGTGGAGCCGACTTCGCCAAGCTGGCGATCGCTCACTCGGCGGATTCACAGGCGCTGAAAGGTGGTCAAATGGGCTGGGGCAAACTTCAGGAGATCCCGTCTCTGTTCGCTGAACGCCTGACACAAGCCCAAAAAGGCCAGGTGGTCGGCCCGATTCGTTCCGGCGTGGGTTTCCATATTTTGCGCGTTAACGATATTCGCGGCGGCGACAAATCCGTTTCCGTTACCGAAATGCATGCACGCCACATTCTGTTGAAACCGTCAGTCGTCATGAATGACAGTCAGGCGCAGGCAAAACTGGAGGAAGTGGCACAGCAGGTCAAACAGGGGACGACCGATTTTGCGACTCAGGCAAAACAGCTTTCGCAAGATCCCGGCTCGGCCAATCAGGGCGGCGATCTGGGGTGGGCAACGCCGGATATGTACGACCCGTCATTCCGCGATGCGCTGATGAAACTGCGCAAAGGGGAAATCAGCGTCCCGATCCACTCTTCATTTGGCTGGCACTTGATTCAACTGTTAGACACCCGTCAGGTCGACAAAACCGACGCGGCGCAGAAAGATCGTGCTTACCGCATGCTGTTTAACCGTAAATTCTCTGAAGAGGCGCAAACCTGGATGCAGGAACAACGTGCAGCCGCTTACGTGAAGGTAGTCAACGGCAGCGACAGCAGCTCAGCACAATGACCATAACCACGTCTCGTATCGTCATCACGCCCGGCGAGCCCGCCGGGATTGGTCCGGACCTCATCATTCAATTGGCCCAGCGTGACTGGCCAGTTGAGCTGGTGGTGTGCGCCGACCCGGTGTTGCTGCGCAGTCGAGCAACGTTGCTGGGTCTGTCGCTAACCCTGCGAGACTACCAACCCGAAACCCCTGCAAGCGCGCAACGTGCAGGTTCGCTGACGATATTACCGGTTGCCTTATCCGCAGAGGCTTCCCCCGGCGAACTTAACGTCGATAACGGCCTGTACGTAGTCAACACGCTGGCGCGCGCCTGTGATGGCTGCTTGAGCGGAGAGTTCGCCGCACTCGTGACCGGCCCCGTGCATAAAGGCATCATCAATGATGCCGGTGTGCCTTTTAGCGGGCACACCGAATTTTTCGCCGAACGCAGCGGCTGCGAAAAAGTGGTGATGATGCTGGCGACTGAGGAACTACGCGTCGCGTTAGCAACCACGCACCTGCCGCTGGCCGACGTTTCCCGTGCCGTTACCCGCGACTGTCTGCATGAGGTGATTGCGATTTTGCAGCGCGATCTCCAGCAGAAGTTTGGGTTGGCCCGGCCGTGCATTTACGTGTGTGGACTTAATCCCCATGCGGGCGAAGGCGGTCATATGGGGCGTGAGGAGTTGGATATCATCATTCCTGCGCTGGATGAACTGCGCGCGCAGGGGATAAATCTGGTGGGCCCGTTGCCCGCAGATACGCTATTCCAACCCAAATACCTGAAAGAAGCAGACGCCGTACTGGCGATGTATCACGATCAAGGGCTGCCGGTATTGAAATACCAGGGGTTTGGCCGAGCGGTTAACATTACGCTAGGCTTACCCTTTATCCGAACCTCTGTCGATCACGGCACCGCCCTCTCCCTCGCGGGAACGGGTGACGCAGAACCGGGCAGCTTTATCACGGCATTGCAGCTTGCCATCAACATGACTCAACACCATAACGAAACACCGTAATGAATAATCGCGTCCATCAAGGCCACTTCGCCCGTAAACGTTTCGGGCAGAATTTTTTAAACGATCAGTTCGTGATCGAGAGTATTGTCTCCGCCATTCATCCCCAAGCCGATCACGCTATGGTGGAGATTGGCCCCGGCCTCGGTGCATTAACGCTGCCCGTTGCCGAGCACCTTACCCAGTTTACCGTTGTCGAACTGGACCGCGATCTGGCGGCTCGCTTAACGGTGCATCCGCAACTCAAAGATAAACTCACTGTTATTCAGCAAGATGCCATGACGGTGAATTTCGCCGAGCTGTCGCAACAGATTGGCCAGCCGTTACGTGTGTTTGGCAACTTACCTTACAACATATCAACGCCGTTGATGTTCCATCTGTTTAGCTATACTCACGCTATTCGCGATATGCACTTTATGTTGCAAAAGGAAGTGGTGAACCGCCTTGTTGCTGGCCCGAACAGCAAAGCCTATGGTCGGTTAAGCGTGATGGCACAATATTACTGCCAGGTGATCCCGGTACTTGAAGTGCCGCCTACCGCTTTTACACCACCACCCAAAGTGGATTCTGCTGTCGTACGTCTTGTTCCTCATGCCGTACAGCCTTATCCTGTTGCTGATGTCCGCGTGCTGAGCCGTATTACTACCGCCGCCTTTAACCAGCGCCGTAAAACATTGCGCAACAGCCTGGGTAATGTGTTCAGCGTCGAGCAGCTTATCGCGTTAGAGATTGATCCCGCGGCCCGTGCGGAAAATGTCTCTGTAGAGCAATACTGCCGGCTAGCCAACTGGCTGTCTGAGCATCCGCCAACGCAGGAATAACAGGAAGTGTCGCGATGATTAATATGCCCCGTGTTTGTGTTCAGGTTCAGAGTTTCTATGTTGAAGCGCAGTCCGAGCCCGATGAGAGCCGCTTTGTCTTTGCTTACACCATCACAATCCGCAATCTGGGGCGTAATCCTGTCCAACTTATTGGGCGTTACTGGATGATCACCAACGCCAACGGGCGTCAAACGGAAGTTCAGGGCGAAGGCGTGGTCGGTGAGCAACCGGTCATCGAACCTGGCAGTGAATTTCAGTACACCAGCGGTACGGTGCTGGAAACGCCGCTGGGCACCATGGAAGGCCATTACCATATGATCGATCATCAGGGCGATACCTTTCAGGTCCCTATTTCTGTTTTTCGTTTAGCGATCCCCTCACTGATACATTGATGATGTCTACCTACTTAATTGGCGATGTGCACGGCTGCTTTGACGAGCTAATGGCGTTGTTGGCGCAGGTTTCTTTCAATCCGGAACACGACAGGCTGTGGTTTACCGGCGATCTGGTGGCACGCGGTCCGGCCTCATTGGAGGTGTTGCGTTATGTGCGTTCGTTAGGCCCTGCTGCACAGATGGTGCTGGGTAACCACGATCTTCATTTGCTGGCGGTTTATGCGGGTATCAGCAGGAACAAGCCGAAAGATCGTCTCAACGATCTGCTGAACGCACGGGATGTCGATACCCTGATCAACTGGCTGCGCCGCCAACCGGTAATGCTGGTTGATGACGACCTTAAACTGGTGATGGCCCATGCCGGTGTAACGCCGCAGTGGGATCTGGCGACCGCGCAACTGTGTGCTCGTGAAGTGGAAGCCATACTCAGCAGTGACAGCTATCCGCTGTTTTTGGATGCGATGTACGGTGATATGCCCAATCACTGGAGCCCGGAACTGAGTGGTTTGCCGCGTCTGCGCTTTAGCACTAACGTATTTACCCGCATGCGTTACTGCTTCTCCGGCGGGCAGCTAGACATGATATGCAAAGAGGCACCGTCACAGGCACCTTCGCTGCTTAAGCCGTGGTTCTACTTGCCAAGCCCTATCGTAGAAGGGAATGCAGAAACGCCAGGCTATGCCATCGCCTTCGGGCACTGGGCTTCACTGGAAGGAAAAGGGACGCCTGATAACATTTATGCGTTGGATACGGGGTGCTGCTGGGGAGGCGAACTGACAATGTTGCGCTGGGAGGATAAGCAGGTCTTTACTCAGCCGTCATTGGTGCAAGGCATGGCAGTCGTCGGTGCAGAATAAGTAAAATACGCGCGGCCTGATTGCACCGCGCGTATGTCTATCCTGTTAACGCCGTTCGAGAATCTCAAAGCAATAGCTGTGCGAATTCTTTTCATCCGCATCATGAAACTCGCTGAACACCGATGACCACGCATCCGGCTCATACTCTGGGAAATGGGTATCCCCCTCCACTTCTGCATCAATGTGCGTCAGATACAGACGTGAAGCCTGAGGCAGCATTTGCTGATAAATACTGCCGCCACCGATAACCATCACCTCTTCTGCGCCTGAAGCAGCCTCCAGCGCCGCTTCTAAGGTCGACACCCAGGTCACACGCTCATCGTCGCCAACGCGGCTGCTGACAACAATATTTTTTCTCCCCGGCAATGGCTGGCCGATAGAACGAAACGTGTTACGCCCCATAATAATGGGCTTATTTAACGTCTGGCGCTTAAACCACGCCAGATCTGCCGGCAAATGCCACGGCATGGAGTTTTCCATGCCGATAACACGATCCACCGCCAGTGCTGCAATCAAACTAATCACCATGGTAAAGCCCTATAGCTCAAAAATTGCAGACACTATACGGAAAGGTGATGGGTACGTCGATACGGCGATTTTCTGATGGGCAAAATAAGCAAAATCTTAATGCCACTACACGCCCGGACGTTTGCGATACAACCAAATCCCCGGCAGAGACAACCCTATCGACAGCGCGCCGACAATAAAAGAGGCCTTGAGGAAATGCGTGATCAGCACGCGCATCAACGCTTCGCTGTATCCCTGATGGGAAAGCTCCACCAGCGAAATCATCGCCGTATACGCTGAAATACCCGGGAACATCGGGATCACCGCCGCTACGGTAAACACTTTCGGGTGCGCCAACAGCCAGCGCGACCAGCGAATCCCAATGATACCGATCAATATGGCCGCCAAAAACGATCCCCATTCAACAGGCATGCCCATCTGAACGCACAGGAAACGCACTCCGTGGCCTACGCCGCCCAGCAGCGCACAATAAGGCAGCGCCTTGACGGGCACATTGAACACCATCGCAAAGCCCAGCGCAGGCACTGCCGCCAGCAGGACATCCTGCAACAGCCCCCACAGCAGCATTAAGCCCATGTGCGTAACCCCCATATTGCCATTGCAGCCACGACGCCAATACAAGTTGCCAGCGTCAACAGGCTGGCAACCGCCCAGCGCGCCAGACCGGTATTCACATGCCCTTTGAACATATCCGCTACCGCGTTAATCAGCGGAAACCCGGGCACCAGCAGCAGCACACTGGCCGCCATCGCCACCGTCGAGGTTTGATGAAACGCGGGAACGCGCAGCAACAGCCCGGACACCGACGTGGCGACAAAGGCGGTAATACAGAAGTTGATCAAAGGATTGAGATGGCGCGAGGTCAATACCTGACGCACATACATGGCTACACCGCTGGCAAGCATGGTGACCACAAAGGCATCCCAACCGCCGCCGTTAAGCTTACTAAAACAACCGCATGAGAGCGCGACAATGGTCACCACCAGCCAGCGCGGATAGCGCAACGGCTTGATGCCCGTCAGGCGTTTTTCAACGCCAGCCACATCCAGCAGCTTGTGCTCGGTCATGATCACGACATGCTGCACTTCGGTCACCACATGCATATTGATGCCGCGATCGACGTTCTTGCGCGTCGAGGTCAGACAGTGTCCATTCATGATGGTGGTAAGGACGATGGCATTGGCAGAAATGGAGCTTTCTACGCTATCCACCCCGAGCGCCAGCCCCAGGCGCGAAGAGAGTTGCTCAACTACTGTGCTCTCCGCACCGTGCTGCAATAGCATCAGTGCGCATTGGATACACAGCCGGGTGATTTCCCGCTGCTGTGGTGTTTCGCTGACCATACGAATACCCTGACTGATAAAAGTAAGACACGCAAATAAGTAGAAATGAAAACGGATATAACCATAAATAAAGCAAGGAGACTTGTTAACACAACGCGCTCTGATTGCCAAGATTGCTGATAAGAATAAAATCTTATGAGTGCATCACACGCGTTACCGCGCTAAGATCGCCCGCATATCCTTTTTCTGCTCTGTCACCCATTTGGATGCTGTTGATGCTTGAAACCTCACTGTTTGTCGCCACCATCGCAACGCTGGGTATGCTCTCGCCCGGCCCCGACTTCTTTCTAGTGATTAAAAACGCCGCACGCTATGCGCGTCTGCCAGCCATGATGACGGCGTTGGGCGTTATCTCCGGTGTCGCGACGCATATGGCCTATTGCGTCGCCGGATTAGCGGTGGTGATCACCACCACACCGTGGCTGTTTAACATTTTAAAATATGCGGGTGCGCTTTACTTGATCGCGATCGGTATTCAGGCATTACTTTCTCGGGGCGGCAGCAAGCTGAATGTCGCTTCACTACCGCGCCAGGACGTCAGCTTGAAAAAGGCCTTCCTGCAAGGCTACCTGTGCAATCTGCTTAACCCAAAAGCTACACTGTTCTTTCTTGCCATGTTCACTCAGGTGCTAAGCACCCACTCGAGCGTGGGAGAAAAACTGTGGTATGCCTTTATTATCTGGGGGCTGGCAGTGGTATGGTGGCCCCTGCTGGTTCTGCTGTTCCAAAGCGGACCGGTACGTCGCGCATTGGAAAAAGCGCAAAAGCTGGTGGATAAACTGCTGGGTACGGTATTGATTGCACTCGGTATTAAGGTGGCACTGGGGTAACGCGTTCCCGACACCCGTCAGAGATAAAAAAGCCAGCGCACTCGCGCTGGCTTTTTCTTGGTTAGCGCAGATTAACCTTTAATTTGCGCATGCATTTCCTGCACCGAGGTTACCTTCTCGGTTGGATCTGCATTGAGCGCCATCGCCGTGGCAAAGCCACCGTTCATGGTCGTATCGTAGTGCACCTTGTACTGCAACGCGCTGCGGCGAATCAGCTTGGAGTCTTCAATCGCCTGACGCCCTGCGGTGGTGTTGACGATATACGTGTACTCGCCGTTTTTGATACGGTCCTGAATGTGCGGACGTCCTTCATGCACCTTGTTAACCAGACGCGGGTTAATGCCCGCTTCACCCAGCTCAATGGCGGTGCCGTGAGTCGCGTCCAGCTCAAAGCCGTGTTTCAACAGCTTGGCCGCCAAATCGACAACCCGTGCTTTATCGCCTTCACGAACCGAGAGCAGGGCACGTCCTGATTTCTTCATCGGTGAGTTGCTGCCCAGCATCGCCTTGGCGAACGCTTCGGCAAAGGTACGGCCCACCCCCATGACTTCGCCGGTAGAGCGCATTTCTGGCCCTAAAATCGGGTCAACGCCGGGGAACTTGTTGAACGGCAGCACCACTTCCTTCACGGAGTAATACGGTGGGATAACCTCTTTGGTGACACCTTGCTCTGTGAGCGTCTTGCCTGCCATCACACGCGCGGCTACTTTCGCCAACGGTACACCGGTCGCCTTGGAGACAAACGGCACGGTACGCGCAGCACGCGGGTTCACTTCAATCAGGTAGACTTCGTTGTTCTTCACAGCGAACTGTACGTTCATCAATCCACGCACGCTCAGTTCGAAGGCCAGTTTTTCTACCTGCTGGCGCATCACATCCTGAATTTCTTTGCTCAGCGTATAAGCCGGCAATGAACAGGCAGAGTCACCGGAGTGCACGCCCGCTTGTTCGATGTGTTCCATAATGCCGCCAATCAGCACGCGCTCGCCGTCACAGATAGCGTCCACGTCCACTTCAATGGCATCATCGAGGAAACGGTCCAGCAGCACTGGCGCATCGTTGGACACGCTGACCGCGTTCTGGAAGTAACGGCGCAAATCGACTTCGTCGTAAACGATTTCCATCGCACGACCGCCCAGCACGTAAGAAGGACGAACCACCAGCGGATAACCGATGCCGCGCGCCTTTTCCACCGCTTGTTCGATGGAGGTGACGGTGGCGTTTTCCGGCTGTTTCAGGCCCAGACGATTCACCGCCTGTTGGAAACGCTCGCGGTCTTCTGCACGGTCGATAGCATCCGGGCTGGTGCCAATGACCGGCACACCCGCTGCCTCCAGTGCACGCGACAGTTTCAGCGGCGTTTGACCACCATACTGCACGATAACGCCTTTCGGTTTCTCAATACGGACGATTTCCAGCACGTCTTCCAGCGTTACCGGCTCGAAGTAGAGGCGGTCAGAGGTGTCGTAATCGGTTGAAACCGTTTCCGGGTTACAGTTGACCATGATGGTTTCATAACCGTCTTCACGCAGCGCCAGCGCCGCATGCACACAGCAGTAGTCAAACTCGATGCCCTGTCCGATACGGTTCGGTCCGCCACCCAACACCATGATCTTGTCACGATCCTGATTCGGATTCGCTTCGCACTCTTCATCGTAAGTGGAGTACATATACGCGGTATCGGTCGCAAATTCTGCGGCACAGGTGTCCACACGTTTGTAGACCGGGTGCAGATCATATTTGTCGCGCAATTTGCGAATTTCGTTTTCAGACACACCGGCCAGCTTCGCCAGACGCGCATCGGCAAAGCCTTTACGTTTCAGGGTACGCAGGAAATCAGCCGTCAGCGCCGTCGCGCCCTTCTCAGCCACCTGCTCTTCCAGACGCACCAGCTCTTCAATTTGCACCAAGAACCAACGATCGATATTGGTCAGGTTAAACACGCCGTCCACAGACATGCCTGCGCGGAAGGCATCCGCGACGTACCAGATACGCTCAGCGCCCGCGTCTTTCAACTCGCGGCGGATTTTGGTCAACGCTTCCGGATCGTCCAGATCCACTTTCGGATCAAAGCCCGTTGCACCCACTTCCAGACCGCGCAGCGCTTTTTGCAGCGACTCTTGCTGGGTGCGGCCAATCGCCATCACTTCACCGACCGATTTCATTTGGGTGGTCAGGCGATCGTTGGCACCGGCAAATTTTTCGAAGTTAAAGCGCGGGATCTTGGTAACAACATAGTCAATGGACGGCTCGAACGACGCCGGAGTACGGCCGCCGGTGATGTCGTTCATCAGCTCATCCAGCGTGTAGCCCACCGCCAGCTTGGCGGCAATCTTGGCAATCGGGAAGCCCGTCGCTTTGGAAGCCAGCGCCGAGGAGCGCGATACACGCGGGTTCATTTCGATAATGATCAGGCGACCGGTTTTCGGGTTAACCGCAAACTGCACGTTGGAGCCGCCGGTTTCTACCCCGATTTCACGCAGTACCGCCATGGAGGCGTTACGCATGATTTGGTATTCCTTGTCCGTCAGGGTTTGCGCAGGCGCAACGGTAATGGAGTCACCGGTGTGGATACCCATGGCATCCAGGTTTTCGATGGAACAGACAATGATGCAGTTGTCTTTCTTATCGCGCACCACTTCCATTTCGTACTCTTTCCAACCGATGAGGGATTCATCAATCAGCAGCTCTTTGGTCGGTGACAGATCCAGACCGCGCGCGCAAATTTCTTCAAACTCTTCCCGGTTATACGCGATGCCGCCACCGCTACCGCCCATGGTAAAGGACGGACGGATAATGCAGGGGTAACCCACATCGGCAGCCACACCCAGCGCTTCTTCCATGGTATGCGCGATACCGGAACGCGCGGTTTCCAAGCCAATTTTCTTCATGGCGATATCGAAGCGGCGGCGATCTTCCGCTTTATCGATAGCATCGGCAGTCGCACCGATCATGGTGACGCCAAACTCCGCCAGCACGCCTTGGCGCTCAAGCTCGAGCGCACAGTTCAGCGCCGTCTGGCCGCCCATGGTCGGCAGTACCGCATCAGGACGCTCTTTTTCGATGATTTTACGCACCACTTCCCAGTGGATCGGCTCGATATACGTCGCATCAGCCATTTCCGGGTCGGTCATGATGGTCGCCGGGTTGGAGTTCACCAGAATGACGCGATAACCCTCTTCACGTAACGCTTTACACGCCTGCGCACCGGAGTAGTCGAATTCACAGGCCTGACCGATAACGATCGGGCCAGCACCAAGGATCAGGATGCTTTTAATATCAGTACGTTTTGCCATTTTTCTGCTCCCGATTATTTACCATTGGCACGAAAAGATTGAATCAGCTCGATAAAGTGATCGAACAAAGGGGCCGCGTCGTGCGGACCCGGGCTTGCTTCCGGGTGTCCCTGGAAACTGAATGCCGCTTTATCCGTGCGATGAATCCCTTGCAGGGAGCCGTCAAACAGCGATTTATGCGTCGGGCGCAGCGTCGCAGGCAGCGAGTTTTCATCCACCGCGAAACCGTGGTTCTGCGCGGTGATCATCACACAGTCGGCATCCAGATCTTTCACCGGGTGGTTACCACCGTGGTGACCAAATTTCATTTTGACCGTTTTAGCACCGCTTGCCAGCGCCAGCAGTTGGTGACCCAGGCAGATGCCAAATACCGGAATGTCGGTCTCCAGGAAGGTTTTGATTGCCTTGATGGCGTAGTCGCATGGCTCCGGGTCGCCAGGGCCGTTGGAGAGGAAAATACCGTCCGGATTCAGTTTGAGCACGTCTTCAGCAGATGTCTGGGCAGGCACAACCGTCAGACGGCAGCCACGATCGACCAGCATACGCAGAATGTTGCGTTTCACACCGTAGTCGTAAGCCACAACATGGTAAGGCAGTTCGCTTTCCGTTTTGGCAGCAGGCAGGTCGCCGGTCAACGTCCAGCTACCTTGCGTCCAACCGTAACGTTCCTGCGTCGTCACTTCTTTTGCCAGATCCATGCCCTTCAGGCCAGGGAACGCTTTGGCTTTTTCCAATGCCAGTGCCGCATCCGGCGAATCCCCGGCAATAATGCAGCCATTCTGCGCGCCTTTCTCACGCAGCAAGCGCGTCAGCTTACGCGTATCGATATCGGCGATGGCAACGATGTTATTGCGTTTCAGATAATCCGAGAGGTTCTCTTCATTACGGTAGTTGCTGGCAATCAGAGGCAGATCGCGAATGACCAGACCTTGAGCATGAACAGAGGGGGATTCTTCGTCGCTGGCGTTAGTGCCGACATTACCAATATGGGGATAAGTGAGAGTGACAATCTGGCGGGAATAGGAAGGATCAGTGAGGATTTCTTGATAACCGGTCATCGACGTATTGAAGACCACTTCCCCCACTGCCGCTCCCTCTGCCCCGATGGCACGACCGTGGAATTGGGTTCCGTCTTCCAGAACCAATAGCGCTGACTTAATCAAAACACCCTCCAAGGAATAAACAATCATGTTATCTGCATATTAATTCAGATTAACCACTCCAAATCAATGCAAAAATTACCTTTTTGGTAAACTTTTGGCAAATTGCGCGCATTTTAATGATGGTCGTTCAACTTGTCCACTCTAACCGCTATTTTTCTCCATTTTTTATGGCTTACGGCCTCACTAACTTACCACAGCCACAAAAACAGCCATCAAACAGGCAAAGTAAACGGTTGCCTGGTGACATTATTAGCCAGAAGGACATATTTGACCAGTAGATGCCTGACACGGCAATGGGCGGTTAAAAAAACGTCAGCGAACACTCTAAAATGAAGGGAAAACACAAACTTATACCAGTTATGATTTAATAAAAAATAAAACAACATTAAAAAGAAAAAGGATGGCAGATAAGCCACCCAATTCAATAAGTTATAAAACAAATAAAATCAAAGATCATTGAGAGAAAGCACATCCCTCATATCGAAAAGACCTAATTTTTTATCTTTCAACCAAATTGCAGCACGAACCGCACCATTAGCGAAGGTCATACGGCTGGAGGCCTTGTGGCTAATCTCAATACGCTCACCAACATCGGCAAACATGGCAGTGTGCTCACCGACGATATCTCCGGCACGCAAGCTGGCAAAACCAATGCTGTTTGGCACACGTTCACCGGTGTGGCCTTCACGCGCGTAGACCGCACAGGTTTTCAGATCGCGACCTAACGCTCCCGCAATGGCTTCACCCATCGCTAACGCCGTCCCTGACGGGGCATCCACTTTATGGCGGTGGTGCGCTTCCAGAATCTCGATATCCGTGTAGTCGCCCATCACCGTGGCCGCTTTCTCCAGCAATTTCAGCATCACGTTGACACCCACGCTAAAGTTGGCGGCAAACACAATGCCAATCTCTTGGGCAGCTGCGCTGATGGCTGCTTTGCCTGCATCATCAAACCCTGTAGTACCGATAATCATGCCCTTGCCATGTTGGCGGCAGAATGCCAGATGCGCCAATGTGCCTTCTGGGCGCGTGAAATCGATGAAGATATCAAAATCATCACGTACTGCATCCAGCGAATCTTGTACGGTAACGCCCAGGGTACCCAGCCCTGCCAGCTCTCCGGCATCAACCCCAACCAGTGATGAGCCCTCGCGCTCTAGCGCGGCGCCGAGCACAGCGCCTTCCATCTGCGAAACCGCCTGGATCAGTTGACGCCCCATTCGACCACCGGCACCGGCAATCGCTACACGTATTGCATCCTTCATCGTTATCTCTCTTTTTTCACTTGCGCCGTAAAAACGTTCTCAGGTTAGCGGGCCAGCGCGATGGCTGCCAGCAGATTTCATACAGGATTAGAAATTTCTGACAAAAAGGAGGAATAATCAGTAAAAGCTATCCCTCGGAAGGCGTTCGAAGCGCAGGGGCCGGAAAATTCAACCCAATATGCAAAATAGGTAATGACGCATAATCATGCAGTTTTTATGCATTCGAAAAAGGTGAAAATTCAGGCAAAAAAATAGCAGGGATATTACCCTGCTAGTTTCACCCGTCTCATTCCCGTATCAATCGATCTGCTTCACGTCCACACGCAGCTCTTTCGGTACTTCAAAGACAATGTTCTCTTCACGGCCTTCCAGCTCGAGCGCGACTTTTCCCCCGAAGGATTTAAGGCGTTCAATCACCTGCTGAACCAGAATGTCCGGCGCAGAAGCGCCCGCCGTCACCCCCACGCATGTCGCATCGCTGAGCCAACGTTCCTGAATATCATTCGCTGAGTCGATAAGGTAAGCGGGGATGCCCGCTCGCTGGGACAGCTCAGCCAACCGGTTGGAGTTGGACGAGTTTTTCGACCCCACCACCAGCACAACGTTGGCGCGTTCCGCCAGATAACGCACCGCTTCCTGACGGTTCGTGGTGGCGTAGCAGATATCGTCTTTACGCGGGCCGATAATTTTTGGGAAACGCTCACGCAGTGCATCGATCACCGCAGAGGTGTCATCTACTGACAGCGTGGTTTGCGTCATAAAGCAGAGGTTACCCTCATCTTTAACCTGCAAATTCCACACATCTTCCGGCGACTCTACCAGATACATGCCACCATCGTCGTTACTGTACTGCCCCATGGTGCCTTCTACTTCAGGGTGGCCCGCATGACCGATCAGGATAGCTTCCACCCCTTTACGGCTGGCACGCGCCACTTCCATATGGACCTTGGTCACCAATGGGCAGGTGGCATCAAAGACGGTCAGATCGCGATTCTTCGCCTCCGCCCGTACTGCCTGGGACACGCCGTGCGCAGAAAAAATCAGGATCGCGCCATCAGGCACTTCGCCAATCTCTTCAATAAAGATCGCACCGCGGTCACGCAAGCCATCGACCACATAGCGGTTATGCACCACTTCGTGGCGCACATAAATCGGCGTGCCATAAATTTCCAGCGCACGCTCGACAATGCTGATTGCGCGATCGACGCCCGCGCAAAAACCACGCGGATTAGCCAGTAAGATTTGCACGCTCAACCTCCTGCGCAACAGGGTCGATATCCATCACCTCAACATCAAAACTTACGTGATGACCCGCCAGCGGATGATTGAAATCGACCGTAATCGATTCTTCCGCCACTTCACGAATCACGCCGGGCATGTCATTTCCCGCCACGCCGCTGAACAGCATGATGGTGCCCACGTCCGGTACGCCGGTTTCGGCAAAATCGCGGCGTAGGAAGAACTGAATCAAATCTGGGTTGGACGGCCCGAAGGCCGATTCCGGTGGCAACGTGAAACGGTGTTTATCTCCCCGGCGCAAGCCGAGGAGTTGCTGTTCCAGTGCCGGAGACAGGCTTTCATCGCCCAGGCGAAACAGCGCGGGCTTACCCCGTTCACGGGTCGATTCCGCAACGCTGCCATCTTCCAGCGTCAGCACAAAATGCAGCAGTACGGCGCTGGTATTCTGTACGCTTTGCGTCATACCTGCCCCTTCGGCTTGGCCGAGGCATCATGAGGTGCCAGAAAGCCTTCCAGCACCACCAGACCTGCCCCGATACAGATAGCCGTATCCGCCAGATTGAACGTCGCGAAGTGCCAGTCACCGACATAGAAGTCAATGTAATCGACCACAAAACCGTGCCAGGTTCTGTCGAACAGGTTCCCCAGCGCACCGCCGATAATCAGCGCATAGGCAATATTACTCAGCTTCTGATCGGCGCGGTTGCGGTACATCATCACCAACAGCGCCACCACGATCATGATGGCAACACCGGCAAAGAACCAGCGCTGCCAGCCGCCTTTATCTGCCAGGAAGCTAAACGCTGCACCGTAGTTACGGGCATAGTGCAGGTTCAACGAGGGGAACAGCGCCCAGGTTTCACCCAGTTCAAAATTCGCCAGCACCCAGTATTTGACGCCAAGATCCACCGCTAACACTACCAGCACCAGCCACAGCCAGCGCAACCCGCTTGAACAGATCGATTTATTCATCAGACAAATTTACGCTCTTCGCCATTACCGCCCACATTCGTGGCACAGCGTCCGCATACCTCTGGGTGTGCAGCATCCACACCGATATCGGACTCATAGTGCCAGCAACGCGGGCACTTGTGCCCATCCGCTTTGCTTAAGGCAATTTTCAGGCCAGAGAGTTCACTCGCCTGCGCATCCGCCGGGGCATCTTCATAGCGTTCAACCCGAGCCTTGGAGGTCAGCAATGCAAAATGCAGTTCCTGTTGCAAACGGCCCAGCTTCTCGGACAGCGCTGCATCGGCATACAACGTTACCGCCGCTTCCAGCGAACCACCAATACGCTTGTCGTTACGCGCTTGCTCAATCACCTTGTTCACTTCGGCACGCACTTTCAGCATGTCAGCCCAGAACGCATCGTTCAGGGTTTCTTCTTCAGCCAGCCCGAACAGACCGTCATACCACTCTTCGGTAAACACGTATTGTGCGCGTTCGCCCGGCAGGTAGCCCCAGACTTCATCGGCGGTGAAGGACATGATCGGCGCCATCCAGCGGACCAACGCTTCCACAATATGGAACAGCGCAGTCTGGCAGCTACGGCGCGCCACGCTGTCATGCTTGGCGGTGTATTGGCGATCCTTGATGATGTCCAGATAGAACGAGCCCATTTCGATGGAGCAGAACTGCATCAGGCGTTGCACCACACGGTGGAAATCGTAGCTTTCATAGGCTTCAACAATCTCTTGCTGTGCGGCTTGTGCGCAACCTACGGCCCAACGATCCAGCACCACCATCTCTTCCGGTTTCACACTGTGCAATTCCGGGTCGAACCCGTTCAGGTTCGCCAGCAGGAAACGCGCGGTATTGCGGATACGACGATAGGCATCAGCAGAGCGTTTGAGGATTTCATCGGACACCGCGATCTCACCAGAATAGTCGGTGGAACCGATCCACAGACGCAGAATATCCGCACCCAGCTTGTCCATCACATCCTGCGGCGCAATGGTGTTGCCGATGGATTTAGACATTTTGCGGCCCTGACCATCGACGGTGAAGCCGTGAGTCAGCACCTGACGATACGGGGCTTTACCCTTGATCGCCGTAGAGATCATCAGCGAGGACATGAACCAGCCGCGATGCTGGTCAGATCCTTCCAGATACATATCGGCAGCATGCCCAGCAAATTCCGGGCGCACATCCACCACTGAAGCGTGGGTTGATCCGGAATCGAACCACACATCGAGCGTGTCCGGCACTTTGACATAATTGGCAGCATCAGCGCCCAGCAGATCGGCCGGATCGAGATCCCACCATGCCTGAATGCCGTCCTGCTCAACGCGTTTAGCCACCGCTTCGATCAGCTCCGGTGTGCGCGGGTGCAGTTCTTCAGTCTCTTTATGTACAAACAGCGACATCGGCACGCCCCAGGTACGCTGGCGTGAGATACACCAGTCTGGGCGGTTGGCAACCATGGCCTCGATGCGCGCCTGACCCCAATCAGGGATCCACTGTACGCCTTTGATTTCAGACAGCGACTGCTGACGCAGCCCTTTTTGGTCCATGCTGACGAACCACTGTGGCGTGGCACGGAAGATGATCGGCGACTTGTGACGCCAGCAGCACGGATAGCTGTGTTGCAGTTTTTCCACATGCAGCAACGCGCCGCTTTCACGCAGCATATCAACGATGAGGTCATTGGCTTTGAAGACGAACTTGCCGTCCAGATTCGGGTGCGTACCCGGCAGATAGCAACCGTTCGGTCCCACCGGGTTGGCGATTTCGAGCTGGTATTTCTGGCTGATGACGTAGTCATCCGGGCCATGGCCGCCCGCAGTATGCACCGCACCGGTACCGGCATCCAGCGTGACGTGGTCGCCCAGAATCGCAGGCACATCGAAATTCAGGAACGGGTGGTTGAAACGCAACAGTTCAAGACTGGAACCCTTGCACTCGCCCAGCACGGTCCAGCGTGTTACGCCCAAGCGCGCCATCACGCTTTCCACCAGATCGGCGGCCAGAATCAGCGCTTTACCTTCGATTTGCACGAGTTGGTAAACGAAATCCGCATTCAGTGAGATCGCGCGGTTTGCGGGCAGCGTCCACGGGGTGGTGGTCCAGATAACCAGTGCAATCGGGCCTGCAACAGAAGCGACACCGAATTTCGCCGCCACAGCTGCCGCATCGACGGCAGTAAAAGCGACATCAATAGACGGGGAGGTTTTGTCGTAATACTCCACCTCGGCTTCCGCCAGTGCAGAACCGCAATCGGCACACCAGTGCACCGGTTTAGCCCCTTTGTGTAGATGCCCGTTGTCGATGATCTTGCCGAGGGCGCGAATGATATTCGCCTCGGTGTTGAAATCCATGGTCAGGTACGGGCGATCCCAGTCGCCCAGCACACCGAGGCGGATGAAGTCTTTCTTTTGCCCTTCCACCTGCTCCGCCGCATACTTGCGGCAGGCCTGACGAAATTCAGCCGCGCTCACCTTCTCGCCCGGCTTGCCAATCAGTTGTTCGACTTTCAGTTCAATTGGCAGACCGTGGCAGTCCCATCCCGGTACGTACGGCGAATCATAGCCAGCCAGCCCTTTGGATTTGACAATAATATCTTTCAGAATCTTGTTAACTGAGTGACCAATGTGAATGTTGCCATTCGCATACGGAGGGCCGTCATGCAGAATGAAGGTTTTCTTGCCCTTTTTCGCCTGACGAATAATTCCGTACAAATCCTGTTCATACCAACGTTTCAGCATGTCAGGTTCACGCTTGGCCAGATCGCCACGCATCGGGAACCCTGTTTCCGGCAAATTCAGGGTAGTTTTGTAGTCACTCATTAGATTCTCGATTTAGTTTCGGCCATACCTTGGGGTATGAATATTACACCGGTGCTGCTAACCCGAAAAACGTCCGGGCCGTCACCACATCCTCGGCGATTTGCTGCGTCAATGCCTCTAGCGACGCAAACCGCTGCTCATTTCGTATTTTCTTACACAACGCCACTTCTATATGACGCCCGTACAGATCCATGGCGACATCCAGCAGGTGCACTTCCAACTGCTGGCGTTTATCGCCGTCTACCGTTGGTCGGGTACCAATATTGGCGACGCCGGGAAACGGCGTCGGGCCCAGGCCGTAGACTTCAACGGCATACACGCCACTGACCGGCGATACCTGGCGTTTCATCGGCAGATTCGCGGTCGGAAACCCCAACGTTCGGCCCAGCGCTTTACCGTGCACCACGCGCCCGGAAATACTGTAGGGGTGGCCCAACAATTCCTGCGCCAGAGGCAGATCGTCATGCAGCAAAGCGTCACGCACTGCGGTACTGCTTACGCGCCTACCGCCATTGCAGAACGTCGCCGTGCTGATAACCTCGAAGCCATGGGCACGCCCTGCCTCCTGTAATAACAGGAAATCACCGCTGCGACCAGCCCCGAAACGGAAGTCATCCCCGACAACGAGGAATTTCACACCCAGTTTTTCCACCAGAAGGTGACGCACAAAGTCTTGCGCATCGTGCGCAGCGAACGCCGCATCAAACTTCACGCACAATAGCGCGTCAACGCCTGCGCGCGCCAGATAGTTCACCTTGTCACGCAGTCGGGTAAGCCGTGCAGGCGCCTGATCGGCTGCAAACAGTTCGAGCGGCTGCGGCTCGAAAGTCATCACCATCACCGGCAGACCACGCGCCATCCCCTCCTGCTTGAGTCGCTCAAGCAGCATTTGATGCCCACGGTGTACACCGTCAAAATTGCCGATGGTGAGCACACAACCATAATGGCGTGCCCGGAGATTGTGTATACCGCGGATTAGCTGCATGGCGACTCAGGAACAGTTTGGTTAACGATATGGAAATCGGCGGATTATACCTTGTACAGCGGTTAAGGTTAAGGCGCGATTCACGCCTTTTGTCACGCAATTGCTCGGTAGAGCCTACCGCGCTCTCCCCGCATTGCCCCGACGGCGTTGCTTCGCGTGAGCAAAAATTCCTCTTTCTTATCAAAAGTTCGTCAGGTAAACGCGAATTTCTGTCGGGAAACGCTGTATTCCCGAGCGCGAAGCTGTTAAAATCCTGCGCCATCACAACGTAACAAGCGTCGGCGTACAAACGGCGCTTATTTGCACAAATCCATTGACAAACGAAGGCTAAACGGGCATATTCCTCGGCCTTTGAATTGTCCTCGATAGAATATATTTGGGAGTTGGACCTTGGCTAATATCAAATCAGCTAAGAAACGCGCCGTACAGTCTGAGAAGCGTCGCAAGCACAACGCTAGCCGTCGTTCCATGATGCGTACTTTCATCAAGAAAGTATACGCCGCGATCGCTACTGGCGATAAAGAAGCTGCACAAAAAGCGTTTAACGACATGCAACCGATTGTGGATCGTCAGGCTAGCAAAGGTCTGATCCACAAGAACAAAGCATCTCGTCATAAATCCAACCTGGCTGCTCAGATCAACGCACTGTAATCATTACTTGCGTAGACATCTGTCTTCCTCGTTGTAAGAAAAAACCGGCTCTGGCCGGTTTTTTTGTTTCTACGCATTCAAAGCATATCCCGCATGTTTCCCCTAGCGTTACCTCGCCCTTACCCTCTCCTTATGATGATTCAATCTGTAAGGCGCTTTTTTTATAGTCGAAATTAACCGCTACTTTATGCTGGCGCGCATACAGCATCCAGAATTCATGAGGTTCTCTATGGTAGCGCCAGTAGCCAAAAAATCTTCCCCCATCATTTTGACAAACCATGAGCCAAAAACACAACAAGCGGCACTGATAACATCACAAAGCCCCCCTGGGTTAAACGCCTTGAACGGGCTTGGCAACAGAGCACAACTCGCCAACGTGCCGAGCGGCAAACCTGCTACAGACGGGGTGATACCGCAGCCCAAAAATAACGCGTTAGTACAGTTTATCAACCCCTTCACGCAGTGTATCAATGTGCGTGCGATGGCTATGTTTAATCAGTCAAAACAGGCCGCAGCTGCGTCTCAACCCCCGGGTACAGGGCAACAGGCTCGCGCAGCAAAACCAACCCATGCGCATTCCGCTCGACAAAAAATCATGGCTACCCTCGCACGCGAAGCTGAGCAGCAGATCAATAAGAGTCATTTACGGAAACTGGACACAGGAAAACGATTGACCCGACAGGCCATCTCGGGGCCGATTATGGGTCGACCACCCACGCAGCATACGGCAACCGCACTGGTAACCAACACCATCAGCCGGGAAGCACTGACAAAAGCCAAAACCCTTGTCGATAGCGCCGTAACGGAATTTGGGATTGTTGAAAAGGGCATGGCAGATAGCCACTATGCCAGCCAGGCAATCGACTCAGCCCTGTGCGCTATCTATAGCAACCATAAAGACAACTTCTTAAAGCGTCTGGAACACAGCGCCAAACCCGTTCAGAGCCAACTGCTCAATACCCTTCCCGCTGATGCGCAACAGGAAATTCGGCAGGCGCACTCCCATGCTCAAACATCGCAGCCACAGCAAGCCCAGACAAAAGTCACCGGTGCGTTGGACAAGCTAGAAAAAATAAAAGACAAACCGATGGTGAAAGCGTTTGGCATGAGCCACATCGTCACGCTGTTGCAGAAAGGGATAGTCAAAATGGCGGGTCGCAGTTTGCTCAGGAACAGTCTGCAAGATACGGTTGCCACGGCCTATCAGAAGGGATGCAATGTCAGTCTGGCCACGGGATCGCTACAGGCTCTTGATGCCGTAACGCAAAAAATTACTCAGCATCAACGGGGTTCCGCTGACGCACGCGCAAATAATATGCCGTATCCACACACGGAGCTTGAAATCGTTAGCCACGAAGCGGTGCTGAATCATCTGTTAAAAACCAAAGGCCACGCACGCCATGATGGAAACGTTCTCTCAGCCGCTGCGCAAATTGCCTACCATAAAGGATTGTGTGACGGCATTCGTAATGCCTACCTACATACCATAGGCAGCGCCGCACAGGACGCAGGGCTTTCAGGCAACGCTCCACAGCGTGATAAAGCCTTCACGCCGACGGGCGCTGGCGCGAATCCGTATATCAGACCAATGCTAGACGCAGTAACTCGACACTATCCCGATGCCTTGATGAACCCGGAAATTAAAGACCAACTGTCAAAACATGCGCACAATCGGCTAATGGCAGAAATAGAGACGTTATCAAAGCATTTAAAACCCAAGCTTGAGAGCTTTCCATCCTCGGATAGGGATAACGACTCGGCGTTGAAAGTTAAATTACAAAACTTAGTGAAATATTCTCCCGACAATTTCGACGATAGTCTGGTGAAGATATCTGAACGTTTTGAAGGGGGCATCGCTTATTAACGCTATGGATTCAGCGGATTATTAAAGCGGTACAATTTTCACTCAATTAATATTTCATTTAATTTTTAAAAATTAATCTCGCTTTTAGGAGGCCATATGCGAGCCATATCAAGTAACATTGGCACATTGATGAAAAAGTTCATGCCCCCCTTACCGCCAGCATCGACAAAAAACACGTCTACTGGCAGTATAAAACATGATTTTCAAAAAGCGTCAAACATTGCAATAAAGTTTATACCTTCAGACAGTTTCGTGAGAAAACACGGTAAACTCCTACAGGATCTGAATAGCCGTTTAGCAGCAGGTCGCCCTTTGCCGATTAAAAAGCCTCTCATTGCCACACCTGCGCCAACATCTGTCTCGCTGAGCACATTCACGCCGCCAGCGCCGATAAAACCGGGTCAAATGGGGATGCCGCCGCCACCGCCGCCGATGCCACCCGCATCGTATGTACCGCCAAGAATCATTCAGACGGATACTGTAAGTACAGCCCCAGTGGTACGTGAAAAGAAAGGTATAAAACCTGAAACGACACCACAATATAACTCAGTCATGGATGAACTCAAAAAGAGACTGGAAGCTTCATCCCTTAAAATGCAGACCGTAAACCACTAAACTTCATCAAGAAATAAATATGGCGCGAAATCTCGCGCCATTGTTGAGAAAGACCATTACCTGGAAAAAATAGCGTTATTGCTTCCTTAGCAATATAGTATCCATCAAGATAACCATCGCGGCCCCTATTTCCATATTCACCTTCATAAGATAGGTGTCTGGCAACAATGTAATCCTTACCCTTATATTTTATATAATAAGGATGCACCAAGCCTTCAACGGGCAATATTCTTGTCGTCGTTTTCTTTTCGATATCGGTTTTCCAAACGCAGGCAACACCACCATCATTATCAAAATAGAACGAATTTTTATCCCCCCACGTATAACGACGATCGTAAGCCCATTGCGATGATTTATTATCATTTGGATCTAATTGAGGAAGAAAAACATCAACACCGAGATCGGGCCGTTCTGATGGGAAATAGTAAATACTGTCCGTTGCCGCAATACGCCATTTTCCATCGGGAGAACCACCTCGGCTGGTGCAGGTGTCAATACCACAATATCCCGTCCACGCCCCCCCCCCTTCCTCATCGTAATCTCTGACGGTGGTTGCAGGGACTTATTTAGGGGCTGATAGCCCTTTATCAGATACTTCTATCTCAAATTGCTTTTCATAATGGTAATCACCGCGACCGTAACTGATGGAATAGCTAAGGATATTGTCGTCCGTGACATGATAGCTCACCACCGGGGTATATACGGTGCTCATCTTGTAATCAAAAAGCGCAACCAGCGTTAAGTCATTGCGGTGAGGTGCCGCATCGGTGTACATGTAGATTTTGGTATTGGTCGAATTCGCCACCGCAAAAAATATGGCTAAATCACCATTGATAATCCGATGCGTTAACAGACGCCAGTAACCATCATTACTTTTATCATACTGCCGTACCTCACCGTGAAAACGAAACAGCCTTTTTATCTTCCACGGCGCTTCCTCAATGGCGAACCCCGACGCGGTTTTCATCCCTTTTTCTAACGGTTTATCCAGCCATTTGCCAAATAAATTTTGGACAGAGGAAAATGGATGAACCATTTCAAGATAGCGAATCTGCTGCTGGTATTCAGATTTTATGCAGTCAACGTTAGTGCCGCACGCATTTCTTTGTGCCAGCCATTCGCGTTGTTCCCTCATTAGAGAACCTTTAGCAACGCTATTCTCCATCGCGATGGTATAACGCATTCGCAATGGAGTCGATACCGCTCAGCGCAGGCGTACTGCATATTGTTTTTTCAGTTTCATTGAGGTTTTCGAGCGAGCAGTTAAATCCGGCGGCCTGAACATTTGCATAGCAGGCTACCAGTGCCGAAAATAACACTATTTTTCCCAGTCTCATTATTTTCCCTAATTATTTCCCTATAAAATCCAATGATATCGGCTCAAATAAGTCATTAGCAAGCGTAGGGATATCGGTTTAATCGATGAGGGCCATGTTGATGGGAACGATGGACATAAAAAAACCGGTGATGCATCACCGGCTTTTTTGCTTGATCCTGTAACCTTAGCGGGTCAGATCATCGAAAAACTTCTTCACACCATCAAAGAAACTTTTAGAGCGAGGGCTGTTTTTCTCTCCAGAGGGCCCACCAAAGCTCTCTTCCAGCTCTTTTAGCAGTTGCTTCTGGCGCTCATTAAGATTAACCGGCGTTTCAACCACCACGCGACACAGCAGATCGCCCTGCGCACCGCCGCGTACCGATTTCACACCTTTGCCACGCATGCGGAACAATTTTCCGGTTTGCGTTTCCGCTGGCACCTTCAATTTCACACGGCCATCCAGCGTCGGCACTTCAATCTCACCGCCCATGGCAGCCATAGCAAAGTTGATGGGAACTTCACAATAGAGATTGTTCTCTTCACGCTGGAAGATAGGATGCTGTTTTACCTGCACCTGAACGTACAGATCGCCCGCAGGTGCACCGTGCTCTCCAGCCTCACCTTCACCGGACAAGCGGATACGATCGCCTGTATCCACGCCCGCAGGGATTTTCACCGACAGCGTTTTGCTGGTTTCAACGCGACCATGACCATGACACTTGTTGCAAGGATCTTTGATTATCTTGCCACGACCATGACAGTGCGGACAGGTTTGCTGAACGGTAAAGAACCCTTGACGCATCTGCACCTGACCATTGCCATGACACGTTGGGCAGGTTACCGGCGAGCTGCCCGGTTTTGCGCCACTGCCATGGCAGGAGTCGCACTCTTCAAGCGCCGGAATGCGGATCTCTTTGGCGACGCCACGAACCGCTTCTTCCAGCGTCAACTCCATGTTATAGCGTAAATCGGCCCCGCGGCTGGCACGTTGACGACGTCCACCGCCGAAAATATCGCCGAATACGTCGCCAAAGATATCGCCAAAATCTGCGCCGCCGAAACCGCCAGGTCCGCCGCCGCCGCCCATACCGCCTTGTTCGAACGCGGCATGACCGTATTGATCGTAAGCCGCCCGTTTCTGCGCATCCGTCAGAATTTCATAGGCTTCTTTGATCTCTTTAAATTTTGCTTCAGCGTCTTTATCACCGGGGTTACGGTCCGGGTGAAACTTCATCGCCAGGCGCTTATAGGCCTTTTTGATCTCTCGCTCATCGGCGTCTTTGGCAACGCCTAGCGCTTCGTAATAATCTTGCTTCGCCATGTTTTTTCCTGCCCTCAACATGCGTGCACGGGCGCAGAGTTTCCTCGACGCCCGTGCCTGGTTTGCCAGCAACGGCTTATCACCGTTGTTGCGCCCGCCTAAGGGCGATTATTTTTTGTCTTTCACTTCTTCGAATTCAGCGTCTACAACGTCGTCTTCTTTGCGCGCAGCGTCATCTGCACTGCCTGCACCTGCGCCAGCTTGTGCCTGCTGTTGCGATGCTTCCAGCAGTTTGGCAGACGCTTCGATCAACGTTTGGATCTTCGCTTCGATTTCCGCTTTATCTTCACCTTTCAGCGCACTTTCCAACGCTTTCAGGGCATCTTCAATCGCGGTTTTATCATTAGCGGCCAGCTTGTCGCCAGACTCTTCCAGCTGTTTACGGGTGCTATGCAGCAGGTGATCGCCCTGATTGCGCGCCTGTACCAGCTCTTCAAATTTACGGTCTGCTTCCGCATTCGCTTCTGCATCGCGTACCATCTTCTGGATTTCATCTTCGTTCAAGCCAGAAGAGGCTTTGATGGTGATGTTCTGCTCGCGGCCGCTGTTTTTGTCTTTAGCGGAAACGTGCAGGATACCGTCGGCATCGATGTCAAAAGTCACTTCAATCTGCGGCATACCGCGCGGCGCGCCCTGAATACCATCCAGGTTAAACTGACCCAGTGATTTGTTGTCGTGCGCACGTTTACGTTCACCCTGCAACACATGGATGGTTACCGCGGACTGGTTATCTTCCGCCGTAGAGAACACCTGGCTGTGTTTGGTCGGGATAGTGGTGTTTTTGGTGATCAGCGGCGTCATCACGCCACCCATGGTTTCGATACCCAGTGACAGCGGGGTAACGTCCAGCAGCAGCACGTCTTTAACGTCACCGGCCAACACACCGCCCTGCACCGCAGCACCGATCGCCACAGCCTCATCCGGGTTAACGTCTTTGCGCGGTTCTTTGCCAAAGAAGTCAGCCACTTTCTTCTGCACCAGCGGCATACGGGTTTGACCACCCACCAGAATCACGTCCTGTACGTCAGAAACGGACAGCCCGGCATCCTGCAATGCAACTTTCAACGGCTCCAGAGAACGGGTCACCAACTCTTCTACCAGCGACTCCAACTTGGCACGCGTCACTTTGATGTTCAGGTGTTTCGGACCGGTCGCATCCGCCGTGATGTACGGCAGGTTAACGTCGGTCTGTTGCGCAGAAGACAGCTCAATTTTCGCTTTTTCTGCGGCTTCTTTCAGGCGCTGCATCGCCAACGGATCGTTGCGCAGGTCGAAGCCTTGCTCTTTCTTAAATTCGTCAACCAGATAGTTGATCATACGGCTGTCGAAGTCTTCGCCACCCAGGTGGGTATCACCGTTGGTTGCCAGTACTTCAAAAGTTTTTTCGCCGTCAACTTCATCGATTTCGATGATGGAAATATCAAACGTACCGCCGCCCAGGTCGTAAACCGCAATGGTACGGTTGCCCACTTCTTTATCAAGACCGTACGCCAGCGCAGCCGCTGTCGGTTCGTTGATGATACGTTTTACTTCCAGACCCGCGATACGGCCTGCATCTTTGGTTGCCTGACGTTGCGCATCGTTGAAATACGCTGGCACGGTGATAACGGCTTCAGTGATCGTTTCACCGAGGTAGTCTTCTGCCGTTTTCTTCATTTTTTTCAGCACTTCAGCAGAGATCTGCGGCGGTGCCATTTTCTGATCCTTCACTTCCAGCCAGGCGTCACCGTTATCTGCTGCAACGATGTTGTACGGCATGATGTTGGTATCACGCTGTACTTCTTCATCTTTGAAGCGACGGCCAATCAGACGCTTGATAGCAAACAGGGTGTTTTTCGGGTTAGTCACAGCCTGACGTTTAGCGGGCTGGCCAACCAGAATTTCACCATCTTGCGTATAAGCAATAATAGAAGGCGTTGTGCGGTCGCCTTCGCTGTTTTCCAGTACTTTAACCTGCGTACCGTCCATAATCGCTACACAAGAGTTGGTTGTACCCAGGTCGATACCAATAATCTTACCCATCTAAACATCTCCACTAAAAAGTCATATTCGGTGTGGTCGTTCAACCTACTATGCGGGCGAAAAGGGGGTTTTCAACTCAGCAAGGTGCAATTATTCAATTTTTGCCCTCACGAGGTCTCCTCATCCACACGGCGTTCTTCGATGCGCCAGGCAAACTCACGCTGCCAGCACATCCCGTTACAAGAGGTCAAACCGTTTCGGTTGGAAATAAGATGGGGACGACAATTTACTCCTCAAGGGGGGGAGCGAAAAAAAAATGCAGGCGATCCCCTTTATGATCAAACTATTCCTCTTGCGCCTTGTTGTATCCGCGCAATCGTCCCGCTATTATGCCGCGCCGCAATTAAAATTTTTTTAGAAAATTTCACCGTTGCGTTGTTTTTACCGTTACAGCGCTTTGATTGTGACATTGCTTGCACAGTTAAATAGCGTTCACAGTGAGACAGCAAGGGTCTATCGGAACGACGAGCAAGGACAGCTCGCCAGAGATCAGGAAACACCGACAGAGCGCGGCATCGAGCAAGCTACACAACTCCACTATTGTATTCTGAGGATTTATGCAAACGAACTCGCTGGCGAATCCCGGTCCGTTAGGACTGATGGGCTTCGGGATGACCACCATTCTTCTTAACCTGCATAACGCAGGCTTTTTCCCACTTTCTTCTATTATTCTCAGCATGGGGATTTTCTACGGCGGCATCGCCCAGATCATCGCAGGGCTGTTGGAATACAAGAAAGGCAACACCTTTGGCGTGACCGCATTCACCTCTTACGGTGCATTCTGGTTGACGCTGGTCGGCATTCTGATGCTGCCGAAAATGGGTCTGGCAGAAGCCAGTGACGCACAGTTCCTCGGGGTATTTCTGGGTCTGTGGGGTGTTTTCACCCTGTTTATGTTCTTCGGCACGCTGTGCGCCAACCGTGCGTTGCAGTTCGTATTTGCCAGCCTGACGCTGCTGTTTGCCCTGCTAGCTATCGGTAACTTCACTGGTAACCACGGCCTGCTGACCATCGCGGGCTACGAAGGCATTATTTGCGGTGCCAGCGCCATTTATCTGGCAATGGCAGAAGTGCTGAACGCACAGTTTGGCCGTACGGTACTGCCGATTGGTGCACGCGGCGCGGCACACTAAGCGCCTCGCACTACTCGCAATAAAAAGCCCGCAACAAAAAGCCCAGCGCATGCGCCGGGCTTTTTGTTTTCTTGCCACAGAGAATGCGCGGAATACTACAGGCTCGGTGCCGACTCGGTGAGCACCACACGACGGCGCGACTGTGTCTGATAAAGATAAAGCCCCAGCAGCAAGCCAAGCCCGGACAGCGCCAGCACATAAACGGCGGGTGCGATAGGCGTTATCTGCATCATCAACGTAACGCTTATCGGCGTCAGGCCACCGAAAATCGCATAAGAGACGTTGTAAGAGAAAGAGATGCCCGAAAAACGCACTTCTGGCGGGAACGCTTGCACCATCACATAAGGCACCGCACCAACGACGCCAACGCATAATCCCGCAACCGCATACCCTAAGAACAGCAACGAGGGATCGCGCGCCGCCACTAGATAGAAGAAAGCACAGCCCGCCGCCAGCAGAATGCTGCCAAAAATAAACGTTTTACCGGCGCCGATACGATCGACGATCATCCCGACGGACACGCAGCCAATCATCAGAGTGATGGTAGCCAGACAGTTGGCCTGCAATGCCATAGACGCGGGGATACCGTGTGCTTTTTGCAAATAGGTCGGAGCCATCAGGATCACCACCACAATGCAGGCTGAGAGCAGCCAAGTCAGCAACATCGACACCACAACCGCCGTTTTATGCTTCATCACTACCGCTTTAAGCGGTAATTCGTCCGCCAGACGTTTGTGCGCCTGCATCTCCATAAACACCGGCGTTTCTTGCAACCAGCGACGCAAATACATGGCAAAGAAACCAAAGATCCCGCCCAGGAAGAACGGAATACGCCAGCCGCCGCCGACAATCTGCTGCGGGGTTAATGTGCTATTGAGCAGCGTCGCAATCGCAGAACCGAGCAAAATACCGAGCGTCAGCCCCGCCGTCAGAATGCCACACGCCAGCCCAATGCGGGAACGCGGCACGTGCTCAGAAACAAACACCCAGGCTCCCGGCACTTCACCGCCAATCGCAGCACCTTGTAAAATACGCATTAACAGCAGCAAGACTGGCGCTGCAATCCCCATACTTTCATAGGTCGGCAACATCCCCATGGCGAGCGTAGGCACCGCCATCAGGAAGATACTCAGGCTGAACATCTTTTTACGCCCCACCAAATCGCCAAAGTGGGCCATGATGATGCCCCCCAACGGGCGGGCCAGATAGCCTGCGGCAAAGATGCCGAAGGTTTGCAACTGGCGCAGCCACTCAGGAATATCAGGCGGGAAAAACAGCTCGCCAATCACCGCAGCGAAAAAGACGAAAATGATGAAGTCGTAAAACTCCAACGCGCCACCCAGCGCCGCCAGAGAGAGCGTTTTGTAATCCTGCCCGTTCAGTTGGCGCTGTTTGTGTGGCAAGGGCTGTGCTGACGATTGTTGTGATGAAAATGATTGTGATGGAGCGTTATCACCGTTCATAAGTTACCGAATAAGGCCAGAGTGAGAGAAAAATAATTTGCCGTCTTTGTGTAAAGCTAAGATTACTATAACGACTAAAATTTTACACTCCAGCGAAGCTGTAGCTTATGTTTAAAATGGGTCAATTTTAGCTTTTTGTGTCGCGGATCGCACTCTTAGGGCGAAATGCTGCTACCACTCGCGGATCGGTTTCGACATAAGGCCCTTCCAGCAACTGTATACAATACGGTACACTGGCAAAAATTCCTGGCACCACTACGTTTCCCGTATCATCCTTCAGCCCTTCCAGCGTCTCTTTGATAGATTTGGGTTGTCCCGGCAGGTTCAGGATTAATGCCTGTTTACGAATCACCCCCACCTGGCGCGATAAAATCGCCGTAGGCACAAAGCGCAAGCTGATCTGGCGCATCTGTTCGCCAAAGCCCGGCATTTCTCGATCGGCCACCGCCAGCGTGGCATCCGGCGTGACATCGCGTCGTGCCGGCCCCGTACCACCGGTGGTCAGCACCAGATGACACTGACGTTCATCCACCAGCTCACACAAGGCCTGTTCAATTAACGGTTGCTCATCGGGAATCAGGCGGGATTCCACCTCAAAGGGCGTCGTCAGCGCAGCCGCAAGCCACTCCTGTAATGCAGGGATGCCCTTATCCTGATATATCCCGCTTGAGGCACGGTCGGAGATGGATAACAGACCAATTCGCAATTCATTCATAACAACATCTCTGTCAGTTAAAATCTGATTTTAACAATCTTTTTCATGCATGAGAGCAGCACACCGTTTAAGGCGCTAGGTTATCAGTAATAATGTGAGATAAGCGGGTTTTTATGCCACCAAAGAAAAAAGATTGCGTTTATATTTAAAGTCACGGTCAGTTAGCGCCGACACTGAGTATGTTAGCGCATTGCTGGCGGCAGCTGTACGCGCGAGTACCAAGGAAACATTCATGGCCGGTCTGAAATATCAATTACTCAAACTCATCTCCCATCCGGTATCTGCGTTCTTTTTCTTTGGTTATGTGGTTTTTTCTGCCGCTCTGTTCGTCATCTACCACGATCGCCAAGTTGAATGGGAAACGCAGCGACACAATCTTGATAGCATTATTCATATTTACCAATCCTATAATACTGGCGATGAGGTCAAAAACAGCGATATCCGTTTTTTGACCGGTGATTTTACGGAGGTACGCGTCAGGACGCTGGGCTTTAATACACGTGACACACTGTCAGAATGCATCACCCATTTATCTCAGTTGGATTTAACGTTCAACGACATGACTGTTCTCCGCCTGTGCAAAGACAGGCTACCCGCTATGGGCGAATACGCAGGCAAAGGCACCTACACCACCATTTTTCCGCTGATGTCGCCGCTGGACGAACTGCACGGTGTTATCATCCGCACCACCGGCATATTGAGTGAACCGACGCTTTATAAAACCGTGAGAGCGTTCCCGTCTCTGCTCATTTCCGCGTTGATGGCGCTACTCGCTGCCATGTTGGGCAGCGCGCTCTCGCTGTTTGCCAAAAAATACCTGATTGAGCTACCCACTACCGCGCGCTACGACGATTTGACGGGCTACCTGCGCCGCGATGCCTTTTACCATGCAGCCAACAAGGTGCTGCAAATCGCCAATGTGACCCGGCGACCAACCTGCGTCATCCTGCTCGATATCGATCACTTTAAAAATGTGAATGACACGCTGGGTCACGACGGCGGTGATGACGCACTGAAAACCGTAGCGACCATCCTGAAAAACTCGTTTCGCAAAGAGGAGATCTTCGGCCGTTTGGGCGGTGATGAATTCGCCATCGTTCTGCCCAATATCGCGTTGGATGACGCTTACTGGGTCGCTGAGCGGGCCAGAGTGGCAGTGAGCAACGCCACCAGCGCCTCGTCATCGGGCCAGAAGATGAAGCTCTCCGTCAGTATCGGGTTGGTGGAATATCACATCGCACAGGAAGATCTTACCCAGGTGATGAAGCGTGCCGATGAGAAACTCTATCTGGCGAAACGAGAGCGTAACCGCGTTGCGTTATAACCTGAACGGCAAGTACAAAAAGGCCGGGGAAACCCGGCCTTTTGCGTTTTCTGCGTTAATTACAGCAGATCTTCAATCATTTTTTCCAGCTTGCCCTGATCGATAGCAAACTTGCGGATACCGTCTGCCAGTTTATCCACTGCCATCGGATCCTGATTGTGCTGCCAGTAGAACTCGGCTTCCGTCATTTTCGCCGGACGCGCTTTGATCTCACCGCTGTAAGCCAGTTTGCGCGGCACATCACCGGTAGATTCCGACAACTCTTTCAGCAACGCTGGCGCAATGGTCAGGCGATCGCAGCCCGCCAGCTCAAGAATTTCGCCGCTGTTACGGAAGCTGGCACCCATTACCACAGTTTCATAACCGTGCGCTTTGTAGTACTCGTAGATTTCAGTAACGGAGATAACGCCCGGATCTTCCTGCGGCGCGTACTCCTTCTTATCCGTGTTGGCTTTGTACCAGTCCAGAATACGGCCCACAAACGGAGAGATTAGGAAGACACCGGCTTCCGCACAGGCACGCGCTTGTGCAAAAGAGAACAGCAGCGTCAGGTTACAGTTGATGCCTTCTTTTTCCAACTGCTCAGCGGCACGGATGCCCTGCCAGGTTGAAGCCAGTTTGATCAGAATGCGATCGTTACTGATGCCCGCATCGTTATAGAGCTTGATCAGATGTTTGGCTTTGGCGACGCTCGCTTCGGTGTCATAAGAGAGGCGTGCGTCCACTTCCGTAGAGATACGTCCCGGGATCAGTTTCAGGATTTCCAGACCAATATTGACGGCCAGTTTGTCCGTGGCATCGACAAGCTGCTGTTCCCGTTTGCTGCTCTGCTCACGCGCCCATTTCACCGCGTCTTCAATCAAAGAGCGGTATTCAGGAATTTGCGCCGCGTTCAGAATCAGGGAAGGGTTGGTGGTAGCATCCTGCGGTTTGTAGAGCTTCATCGCGGCGATATCACCGGTATCAGCCACGACCGTGGTCAATTGGCGTAAGGAAGTCAGTTTATCCGTCATGTTGGCATATCTCGTTGTGGGTATATGAACGTCGTCTTGTGTTTCGCACTTATAAATTACTTATGTTTCGATAATAACACGCACCGCCCCCCGCGCAAGACAGCCTTTTCCTGTTGCAGCCATCGCCCCTTTTTTCCGTGTTTTTTGCTACAGTACTTGCAACAAAAACAGGGGAGCCATGCCATGTTGATCACCATTTCGCCAGCGAAAACGCTGGATTACACCAGCTCGTTAGCCACCGAGCGTTACACACAGCCCGCGTTGCTGGACCACGCCAGCGAACTGATCGCACAGTGTAAACGGCTCACACCGGCACAGATCGCCTCGTTGATGGGCATCAGTGACAAACTGGCGGATCTCAACGCGGGACGCTTTAGTGAATGGCAGCCCCATTTCACCCCCGACAATGCGCGCCAAGCGCTGTTGGCCTTCAAAGGCGACGTGTATACCGGGATTGCCGCAGAAGATTTCAGCGAGGCGGATTTCGATTTTGCCCAGCAGCACCTGCGCATGTTATCCGGGCTGTATGGCGTACTGCGTCCGCTGGACCTGATGCAACCCTATCGTCTGGAAATGGGTACGCGGCTGGAGAACAAGGCTGGTAAAGATCTTTATCACTTCTGGGGCGATATCATCACGCAGCACCTCAATCAGGCACTACAGGCACAGGGGGATGACATTCTCGTTAATTTGGCGTCAGATGAATACTTCAAATCCGTCAATGTCAAAAAGCTTAACGCAACGCTGATAAAACCGGTGTTTCTGGATGAGAAAAACGGCACATTCAAGGTGATCAGTTTCTACGCTAAAAAGGCGCGCGGTTTGATGAGCCGCTTTATTATCAAAAATCGGCTGACGCAGGTTGAGCAGTTGCAAGATTTTAATCTGGAAGGTTATCGCTTTGCGGAATATGGTGCGACCCAGCAGGAGCTTGTCTTTAAGCGCCACGCGCAGTGAAGGTATCGCTCCCCGCACGGCGCGGGGAACGATGAGCATCGACAGTTATAACATCGGCGGTTATAACAACAACGCTTATAACAACAGGGATTATTCCGGCAACGCCATCAGGAACTGACGCAGTTGTGCGAAATCGGGTGCAAAGTTGTGCGAGAGCAATTCCAGATCCGCACGCTGCGCCAGTGCTTCCGGCAGATCCAAGGTTTTATCCAGAATAGCTTCTACGCTCTCTTTGAATTTCGCTGGATGCGCCGTGCCCAGGAACAAACCGAACTCGCCCGGCTGAAGTTGGTCGCGCAGCAGACGATAAGCAATCGCCGCATGGGGTTCAGAGGTATAGCCCAGCGCTTCCAGTTCATGCATGGTCGCTTTGGTCACGTCATCACTCACCGCACCAAATCCCAGCGTTGGCAGCGCCCAGTTTTTACGGCGGAACAGTTCCTCGACGCGCGGCCAGTTGTTTGGCTGGCTGACATCCATGGCGTTAGACAGCGTTGCCACTGTCGGGTTAGGTGCCCATTCGCCGTTGCTGAGATAACGTGGCACGGTGTCGTTGGCATTGGTGGCAGCGATAAAGCGCTTGATCGGTAAGCCAAGGGATTTAGCTAACAGGCCAGCGGTCAAATCACCAAAGTTGCCACTCGGCACTGACACCACCAGTTGTTGACGCGCGGCGGCAGGCAACTGCGCCACAGCTTCAAAGTAATAGCAGATTTGTGCCAACAAGCGGCTGATATTGATGGAGTTGGCTGAGTTCAGGCCAATAGCCTGTTTCAGTTCTTCATCGTCAAACGCCTGCTTCACCAACGCCTGGCACGCATCGAAATCGCTGTCGATCGCGATGGTATGGATGTTACCGCCCAGCGTACAGAACAACTTCTCCTGCAACGGGCTGATTTTGCCGCGTGGATACAGAATCACCACTCGCACGTTTTCCAGACCGTAAAACGCGTGTGCAACCGCTGCACCGGTATCACCGGAGGTTGCCGTCAAAATGGTAACTTTTTCTCCGTTGGAAACCTGTGCCAGCATTTGCGCCATAAAGCGCCCGCCAAAATCCTTAAACGCCAGCGTCGGGCCGTGGAACAGCTCCAGAGAGGCAATGTCTTCAGAGACCGTGGCAACCGGAGCCGGGAAGGTAAACGCCGCTTTAACACGTTGATAAACGGTTTCCGGCGCAATCTCATCCCCCAGATAGGCAGAAAGAATGCGGCTACTGCGCGTAACCAGATCCAGTTCCAGCAGGTCATCGATTTCCGTCGAACTGAACTCAGGCAGTTCCAGCGGGAAGAACAGCCCTTGCTGGCGTCCAAGCCCCTGTTTGATCGCCTGCGCGAAGCTGACCTGCTCGTTGTGATCTTTTAAGTTGTAAAGTTTCATGCCTTATCCCAATTGACGTGCGCCTGTCGTGTCCAGACGGCAAATATGAACAAACCCTTCATCGTTCTGCAAATAGTTATCTTGCAGCCAACTGGCCAAACGCTGCGCCTTTTCCATATCGTCGCACACGGAAAACAGCGTCGGCCCAGAACCGGAGATACCGCACGCCAGCGCACCGATATCTTTTGCCGCCTGACGTGCATCGGCAAAGCCGGGCAGCAGGCGCGTACGGTACGGCTCGGCGATCACATCCTGCATCAACGCCGCCGCCAGCGCAGGCTGCCGGGTGTGACAAGCGTGAATAAAGCCCGCCAGATAACGGCCATGGCTGATGCAATCCTGACGGCGATACTGCGCGGGCAGAATGGCACGCGCTTCCGCCGTGGACACTTTGATCCCCGGATAGGCCATCACCCACAGCCAATCGTCAAACGCAGGCACTGGCTGGCTGATGATACCGTTTTGCTCGATCATCAGTTGAATACCGCCCAGGAAACACGGCGCGACATTATCGTAGTGCACGCTGCCGGAAATACGCCCTTCCAGCTCACCCATCAGCGCCAGCAAACGCGTATCATCCAGCGGTTTGCCACAAAATTCGTTCATCGCCATCAGACCCGCAACCACGGAACAGGCGCTAGACCCCAAACCCGAACCGATCGGCATGTTCTTTTCCAGCGTCATGGCGACAGGAATGGTTTTCCCCACTTCCTGACAAAACCGTTCCCAACACTGGTAGACAATGTTCTCTTTCGGCTCACTCGGCAGTTTGCCGACAAAACGGCCTTCATTGCGTAAGCTGAAGCGCTCAGCCGCCGTTACGGTCACGCAATCGCCCAACAGTGAGCCATCAACAGGCGTAACCGCCGCGCCCAGTACATCAAACCCAACGCTGACGTTGCCGATCGACGCGGGCGCATAAATTTTAACCATCATTATACTCCTGACTTCCATGACAGCGTGCGCAACAGATCGGCAAACACACCGGCTGCTGTCACATCATTACCCGCGCCATAACCGCGCAGCACCAGCGGCAATGGCTGGTAATACTGGCTATAGAACGCCAGCGCATTCTCACCGTCTTTCACTTTGAACAGCGGATCGTTACCGCCCACTGCGCTAATTTGTACTTTGCAGCGCCCTTCTTCAATCACGCCGACATAACGCAACACTTTACCTGCTTCCCGCGCTTGCGCCACCTTTTCACTGAATAGCACATCCAACTCGGGTAAACGCGCCATAAAGGTGTCGACATCACCCGAGGCATCAAAGGACGGCGGCAGCACCGACTCTACGTCGATATCGGCCAGTTCCAGCTTATAGCCCGCTTCACGCGCCAGAATCAGCAACTTGCGCGCCACATCCATGCCGGACAGATCGTCACGTGGATCGGGCTCGGTGTAACCATTGGCTTTCGCCTGCAACGTCGCCTGCGACAAACTCATTCCTTCATCCAGCTTACCGAAGATAAAGGAGAGCGATCCCGAGAGAATGCCGGTGAAACGCAGCAGTTCATCCCCGGCATTCAGCAGGTTTTGCAGGTTTTCAATCACCGGAAGCCCGGCACCAACGTTGGTGTCATACAGGAACTTACGGCGTGATTTACCGGCAGCGCTGCGCAGTTGCTGGTAATAGCTCATGGAACCGGTGTTAGCCTTTTTGTTGGGCGTAACCACATGGAAGCCATCGGCCAGGAAGTCAGCATACTGATCGGCCACCGCCTGATTAGAGGTACAGTCCACGATAACCGGGTTAAGCAGATGATACTCTTTCACCAGACGAATCAGGCGCCCCAGATTGAAGGGTTCACGCGCCTCATTCAGCGCTTCACGCCATGAATCCAGCGCAATGCCGTTAATATTGGTCAGCAAGGCTTTGGAGTTGGCAATTCCACAGACGCGCAGATCGATATGTTTCTGCTTCAGCCACGGCTGCTGGCGGTGAATCTGCTCCAGCAAGGCACCGCCTACGCCACCTACGCCGATAACGAACACATCGATCACCTGATCGGTATTAAACAGCATCTGGTGCGCCACACGCACGCCCGTCACCGCCACGTCGTTATCCACCACCACCGAGATAGAGCGCTCAGAGGACCCCTGCGCAATCGCGATGATGTTGATATTGGCACTGGCCAATGCGGAGAACAGGCGGGCAGAAAGGCCGCGCAGCGTGCGCATACCGTCGCCTACTACAGAAATGATCGCCAGACGTTCGGTGATATCCAGCGGCTCCAGCACACCGTCTTTCAGTTCCAGATAGAATTCATCTTCCAGCGTTTTCTTGGAACGGGCCAGTTCGCTTTGCGACACGCAGAAGCTGATGCTGTACTCGGAAGAGGACTGCGTGATCAGCACCACCGAAATGCCCGCACGGGACATCGCCGCAAACACGCGCGCCGCCATCCCCACCATCCCCTTCATGCCGGGGCCGGAGACGTTAAACATCGCCATATTGTTCAGGTTGGTGATGCCTTTTACCGGATATTGGGTATCGGAGCTGTCTAAACCAATCAGGGTGCCGGGCGCTTGGGGATTTTCGGTATTTTTAATCAGGCAGGGAATTTGGAACTGAGCGATGGGAGCGATGGTGCGGGGGTGAAGTACTTTGGCACCGAAGTAGGAAAGCTCCATCGCTTCCTGATACGACATCGACTTCAGCAGTCTCGCATCAGGCACCTGACGCGGGTCACAAGTGTAGACACCGTCCACGTCAGTCCAGATTTCACAACAGTCAGCGCGTAAACAGGCGGCCAACACGGCGGCAGAATAATCAGAGCCGTTGCGGCCCAGTACCACCAGTTCCCCTTTATCATTACCCGCCGTAAATCCTGCCATCAAAATGACGTGATCGGAAGGAATGCCTTGATCAGCGATACGGCGCGTGGATTCCGCGATATCCACGGTAGACTCCAGATAATGCCCCTGTGCCAGCAAGCGTTTTACCGGGTCGATAACCGAGACCTGATAACCGCGAGCCTGAAATACCGCTTCCATGATAGCGATAGAGAGTTTCTCGCCACGGCAGATAATGCTGGCGTTGACGCTGTCTGGGCACTGCCCCAACAGAGAAATGCCGTGCAAAACCTGTTTCAACTGGCCTAGTTCTTGTTGTACCAGCGTGGACAAGCGCTCATACGGGAAACCCGGCTGGGATTCCGCCAGCCCTTTCAGCAGAGAAGAAAAGATAGCTTCGGCATCGTTGATATGCGGCAGAATATCTTGGCCAGCAACGGTTTTATCAATCATCGCCACCAGGTGATTGGTGATTTTCGCCGGGGCAGACAGCACGGTGGCTACCTGTCCCTGACGCGCATTGCTCTCGATGATATCGGCAACGCGCGCAAAACGTGCCGCATTCGCCACGGAAGTCCCGCCAAATTTCAACACTCGCATTTTTATCTCTTCTCCTGAGTTTCAGTCACCAAAACACGCCGTGCGCTTTTGGCTGCCGCCGCTGGCGGCCCGGGTCGGCGGAACCTGCTCTTCGCCGTAAAAAAAAAGCCCGCACTGTTTAGGTGCGGGCTTTTTCAGATTCTTATCTACGCGTCAGCCCGCACCGTTACTGGTAGTAATGGTGGTGGTAATAATGGTGGTGGTCAGGCTGATTTGACGCATGCGTAAAGGACTCTCGATCAACAAATCGGTTTCTATCCTCTATTAGTTAAGGCAATCGCGACATGAAGTCAATGGATTTCTTTTTTTCATCTCACTTCAGTGCTTTCTCAATATCATGCAACAGCGTATGCAACATGGCTGTATCCCGCTGCTGTAACAGCCCAATGCGCTGCATTAACCAGTCACGCAATTTCTCGTCATCGTCTACTTGCAACGTCACCAACAGCTTTTCCAACCGATGACGCAGCGCGACCAACTGCCCAGCTTGAGCCGCTTCGGCAGTCTCTGCCTGTACCTGCATCAGTTGCGCCAACTGGTAACAATAGACCATGACGGCTTGTCCTAAATTCAGTGATGGGTAGTCTGCTTGCATCGGCACCCCTGTCAATATATCCGCCAGCGCCAACTCGTCGTTGGTGAGGCCAGAATCTTCACGGCCAAACACCAGCGCAGCCGAACCAACCCACTGCTGTTTCTCCTGCATCAGCCCGAGCAATTCTGCCGGCGTGCAGTAATAGTGAAACCTGGCTCGCGAGCGCGCCGTCGTCGCGACGGTAAAATCCACGTCGGCCAACGCATCAGCAAGCGTAGGGTAGCAGGTCACATTATCCAGAATATCACCGGCCCCGTGCGCCACCCGGCGTGCACCAGGCTCAAGGTGCGCCTGACTGTCAACGATACGCAGTGAATGAAATCCCATGGTTTTCATGGCTCTGGCGGCCGCCCCCACGTTCTCTGGGCGGGCTGGCGCGACCAGCACAATAAAAAACTGCACAAAACCTCCAAAGAAGAGAAAATGGCTGGCGGACGTGCGATACCGAGTATGCCCCGCCCTCCCATACCTCTTTTAACTTAACAGAAATGAAACATTCGAGCGCCACATTACGGTAAAAAACGCGGGTCAGGCCTAAAAAACGGTAAAAACAAAAAAAACCATTACATATGCTTTAATATCAATGCATTATATAACGGCTATTGCTAAATGACGTTCCGTGTTCATTGCACCCGTTTGCGCTGCTGAATCGTATCCAAATCAGGCAGATTGTGACTTAAGCTGGCAATCTTATAAGTATTTTTCACAAAATAGTTAACGTGCTACAATGAAATTTGATATATGTCAACGGAACCGTAGATTTGTGAGCGATCAAAATCGGCGCTTACTGTTATGTTGCTGTTAATAAGGTTAAACTATGCACCACTTTAGGCGTAGTTGAGTTAGCCTGATTATCATCTGATATCGCCGGTTATCACTTAGAAAGCACTGGCACTGCCCGCGCAACTGATTCACGCGGAATTTTGTCAGCGTCAGGCAACCGATACGCGGAGATGTCGTTGCTATAGCAACGTGCCGCATCGGGTGAAGTCAGGCATGCACCAGGAACGTATTTGCGTACTTTAGTCTACATTGCGAGTGTGAGCGTGTCCTTTGCGCCCCGAACTCCGGTAAGAGCCCTATAACCTCGCACCGCGCGTGCGGGAACGAAAAGACCGATGGCGACTTCTGTACTTCCGAATTCTATAATTAGTTGGCAATTTTAGGTAGCAAACATGCAGACCCCGCACATTCTTATCGTCGAAGACGAGTTGGTAACTCGCAACACCCTCAAAAGCATCTTTGAGGCTGAAGGATATGTCGTTCACGAAGCCACTGACGGCGCTGAGATGCACCATATCCTGTCCGAACATGATATCAATCTGGTGATCATGGACATCAATCTGCCCGGCAAAAATGGCCTGCTGTTGGCACGCGAACTGCGTGAACAGGCGAGCGTCGCGCTGATGTTCCTGACCGGACGTGATAACGAAGTGGATAAGATCCTCGGCTTGGAAATCGGTGCGGATGATTACATCACCAAACCCTTTAACCCACGTGAATTGACGATCCGTGCGCGCAATTTGCTGTCCCGTACCATGAATTTGGGCGGTGTGAGCGAAGAGCGTCGTCTGGTAGAAAGCTACCGCTTCAATGGTTGGGAGTTGGACATCAACAGCCGTTCGCTGATCAGCCCTGCGGGTGAGCAGTACAAGCTGCCGCGCAGCGAGTTCCGCGCGATGCTGCACTTCTGCGAAAACCCCGGCAAGATTCAGACCCGTGCCGAGCTGTTGAAGAAAATGACCGGCCGCGAGTTGAAACCGCACGACCGCACCGTGGACGTGACGATTCGCCGCATTCGTAAGCATTTCGAATCCACGGCCGATACGCCGGAAATCATCGCCACCATTCACGGCGAAGGCTACCGTTTCTGCGGCGATCTGGAAGACTAACGCACGTCGCCCGTCATTAAAAAAGGCCGATACCTTCTGGGTTCGGCCTTTTGTTTTTAACTCAGGCTCCGCTCTCGCCAATTGCTTTTATACCGTTTTCCGTTCGCACCCAGCGCGGTGCGTTGAGTTCAGCAGCAAAAAACCACACCAGTTCAGCAAGTAACCCCGTCAACGTTCTTTCCGCTTCTGACGGCAGTGCCTGAGTCATCAAAAGTTGCGATAGTGCAACGCAGTAATCGCAGAGTTGTTCTGAATCGGGTTCAAAATGGGGCGGCATGACAGGAAGGCTTTCAACGGTAAGGCTTTCTTTTATATGCGGCGGCACAGGGTCGTTTAGCGTAGAGCGCAGCAGCGTAAGGCAGATAGCAAGCCGCACGCATAATACTATTTTTAGCGTGGGATCGTCGCTTTCAATGAGCGTATCCGCGAAGCGTTCACAGTGTTGTGAAAGCGTAGTGAAATCCGTGGCAGCGCTAAAGGGAACGGTAAGTAATGGGTGTGTCTGGGTGAGGGTTGTAGCCATAAGGCAGCCTCCGATGAGTAATATTTATTACCACCACCGGAGAGGTCAATCTCACGGGTGGTGGAACCGGACGGAGTTGACCTTACCGGCCTCATCGACACCGGCGCGTCTTGCGACGCCCCCGCCCGGTCCACCATTGAGATGTAGCCGTGCGAACGACATAAAAAGGCACAAACGCACCTTATGTCGTCGATGAAGTGTTTTCAGGAGGTCAAGCCCGACGCCTGATGTTGCAGGCGCGGGTAAAAGATAGCGTTATCCGTAAAGGGCTGCAAGGGGTTTTGCCCACGTGTATACCCCTCATTGTTGCATTCCCCTGACATCTGATTTCGGAGGTAAGGAGGGAGTCGTGAACGAGCCTAGATGGATGTTAAGAGACAAGTCTTCTGTGAAGCCCACAACAAGGAATGTTATCAAGTAAACTTTGATAATTTTCAACTCCAAAAAATAATTCTAGCGTTGTCTTCTCGGGGCTTTTATTCATTTTCATTTCCCTTATAAAATGCTTCCGGATAAGTTTTTTCATAGTATCCGTTCATCTCGAACTCATTCAATGAGAGGGCTTTCCTGAGATGTAAAGAACATAATATTATGGGCGAAATTAAAATCACTACAAGGCCAGAACCAAGTGTGAAAGGAATAACACCTAACCAATTTATGTACCACCCAGCAATAGCTGCACCAAAGGGATTAGCAATACTGGATAGAAACACTGCCATTGCACTCATTCTTGTACGATAATTCCGTGGTGTTGCTGCAGAGCGCAGCGCACTGAGATTAACATTTATAAAAATGAATGCCATGCCACAAAAGGAAGCTAACAAAATGGAAAAATAAATATTGCTAGTAGCGACAATTGCCATAACACAACTACCAAGTAAAACAAAACCAAAAAAAACATTATATAAACGACCTATCAATCTATTTAATAGACCATTTATATAAAGACTACCAACAATGAGTCCTAATGCAAAAGAAAACTCAAATGCGCCGAGAAAAAAAGCTGAAAGTTTCAACTCGGAATTTATCCAATAGGGGGCCGTTATGGAGAAAAAGGGAAACATAACGAAGTTGATTATTGCACAGACTAGTGCGATATAGAGTTCGGTTCTAACATGAAAAATTAAGATGAATGCTTCTTTCGTATTATAAAACCATGATTTGTTTGCTGTGGGGCGATGAGATGATGCACAATAATTTCGCGATAATAGAATAAATGCAAAACAGGATAAAACAAGAAATAAAGCAGAAATATAAAATGCGTAGTTTGTCGAAAATATAGAAATTATCAGAGTAGCGAGCACAGGCCCCAACAACATCATTATAGAATTAACTGCAGTTCTACTTGATATGGCTTGAGTTACCTTTCCTTCGGGGACAACGTCTGGGATCAGCCCCATAATAGTTGGCTCACGGACAGAAATAACTGTACTGATGATAATCAGCCCAATCGTAATAGCTATCAAATTAAAATGGCCAACTGCACTCGAAACACTCAAAGAGATAACTACCGACAGTATTGCCACCTGACAAAAAATGATAAACTTGATACGGTTAAATAAATCACCAAAAAATGACAAAAATGGCTTAAAATATATTTCAGCAGCAACCGAAAGTGCTATAACAGATGAAAATACTGCTGCGGATTTTGTTTCTTTAAGACACCACCACGCTATTGCCAGTCTGAAGATGTGACCAGACAGCAGGCCTAGCGACGTTCCCGTCTGGAGAAGAAAAAAACATAAACCAAATGTTTTAAATTTCATTATTCCAATCCATATTTTGTAGAAATTCCTTTTCACTCTTTGTCAAACCCATAACACCTCCAGTGAGGTTGCATATATTGCTAACATCCTGATCTTGTAGAAACATTACAGCACGTTTACTGCGTCCGCCTGATTTGCAGTAGCAGACAATTTGCCGTTCCCGCGGAAGCTCGCCAAGGCGGTCGGGTAATTCCCGCAGAGGAATATGAATACCACCTATAGAAATTATTTCGCGCTCGGATTTTTCTCTTACATCGAGCAAAAGAAAACCAGAAATTCGTTGATGCTGAGATCTAATGTGGTTGCATAATCTTAAATCCGATGAAGTGGTTGATTAATGACTCACATTCTATCCGTGCTCATTACGTCCATGTCACATAATAAACCCTGAATGTTTTAAATGTGTCAAATTGTATTTGAGAGATTATTGTTTTTTGATATATGTAGAAACATGAAACCAATGAAATCAAGAAAATGACCGGCCGCGAGTTGAAACCGCACGACCGCACCGTGGACGTGACGATTCGCCGCATTCGTAAGCATTTCGAATCCACGGCCGATACGCCGGAAATCATCGCCACCATTCACGGCGAAGGCTACCGTTTCTGCGGCGATCTGGAAGACTAACGCACGCCGCCTGTCATTAAAAAAGGCCGATACCTTATTGGGTTCGGCCTTTTTTCTCTTTCAGCACCGGTTCACGAAGATGCTACTCGCTCTTGCCCCAGGGGATGATCGGTACCGCGCTCAAGGCATTTTTTGGTGAGCCGTCGACCAAACGATCTGAATAAGTCAGGTAGACCAACGCATTGCGTTTTTCATCGTAAAAACGGACCACCTGAAGTTTTTTGAACACCAGTGACGTACGCTTTTGGAACACTACCGTGCCGCTATCACCACTTTTCTTTATCTTATCCGACAGCGTAATCGGGCCAACCTGCTGACAGGAAATAGCAGCATCGGAGGTATCCTCCGCCAAGCCTAATCCCCCTTTGATGCCGCCAGTTTTGGCACGACTCAAATAACAGGTCACGTTCGCAACGTCAGGATCGTCAAAGGCTTCCACCACAATTTTATGGTCTGGCCCCAGCAGTTTGAAAACCGTATCGACAGAACCAATCTGCTCTGCCCTGGCGACGCTGCCCACACTCAGCAACGCCATACAGGCTCCCATGATTAATGCGTTTTTCATCGATATTTCTCTCTGTCTGGAAACAAGTTACAGGGGCTTTTCCCCCACTGACGATGCCGCTACTAGATATAGGGCTAAAGTATGCAAATTTCACCTGATTGTTTGTATAAATTATTCAAAAATCTTAAGCGGTGACAACAGCAAAAAGTTGCTATGATGCCTGATCTCTATGCGCTTCGTGCTTTGTGTGTTCTATCGAGGATGTTCTATGGATCAAGCCAGTATCATACGTGACCTGCTCAATTGGCTGGAAAATCATCTTGACCAGCCACTGTCGCTGGATAACGTGGCAGCAAAAGCCGGCTACTCCAAATGGCACCTGCAACGTATGTTCAAAGATGTCACTGGGCACGCTATCGGCGCGTATATTCGAGCACGCCGGTTGACCAAAGCCGCGATGGCACTGTGTATGACCGGCAGACCGATCCTCGATATCGCGCTGCAATACCGCTTCGATTCACAGCAAACGTTCACCCGCGCGTTTAAAAAGCAGTTTGCACAGACGCCAGCCTCTTACCGCCGTGCCGAAGAGTGGAATACCTATGGTATTCGCCCTCCGTTGCGTTTAGGTGAATTCACACTGCCGCAGCCTGAGTTTGTCACGCTACCGGATACGCAACTGGTGGGTGTCACGCAAAACTGCAACTGTTCTCTGGAACAGATCTGTAATTTCCGTACAGAAATGCGCGTGCACTTCTGGCGTCAGTACTTGGGTGAAGCCAAATGCATTCCTCCTTTGCTGTATGGCTTGCATCACGTGCGTCCGAGCAAGGATAAAGAAGACGAACATGATGTGCTCTATACCACCGCAGTGGAGCCAGAGCATGTTCCTGAAGGGGTTCACCCCGGCGAGCCAATCACGCTCCCCGGCGGCGAGTATGCTTTGTTCGTCTATGAAGGCCCCACGGATGCACTACAGGATTTTATTATCAGCCTGTACGATACCTGTCTGCCCACCTTCGGGCTGACGCGTCGTGATGGCAGCGACGCAGAACGTTTTACCCCGAATGGGACGAAAGAAGACGGACCACCAAAAGTGCTTCGCTGTGAATACCTGATCCCTATCCGTCGCTAAGCGCGCAAACCGTTAACGCTGGAGTTCATCCAATGCCGGGGTATCAAGATGAGAAACATCCCCGGCGGTTTCCACGACCCAGCCGGACGCCAACCACGCACTCTGCTGATAATCGATGCGGGAAAGCGAGCAGTTACGCAACCGCAAACGACGTTCTGCGCTGGCAGGCAGACCAAGGATGGTGCTTAACAAGCAGCCGAGGGCCATACCATGGCTGACCAGCAGCGGACGACTGCCGGGCGGCAGCGCCAGACAGCGATCGAGCACCTGATGCATACGCGCTGCCATCTCCGCCATGGATTCCCCGTCAGGAATACGGCCATCCGGCGTACCGTCCACCAGTTGCTTGCGCCAGGTTTCCTCCTGCGGACTGAGCGTGTCTATGTCGCGCATTTCCAGCACGCCCATATTCAGCTCACGCAAATTAGGGTCTTCAACCACTTCACAGTGATGGCAAGACTGCGCAATAATCTCTGTGGTGCGGCGCGTCCTCCCTAAATCGCTGGTAAAGATATGCGTAATACCTAGTGCTTTAACACGGTTCGCAACCTGATAGGCCTGCTGTTCGCCTTGTGCGGTCAACGGGCTGTCGGATTGTCCCTGAATACGCCGAGCCACGTTCCATTCCGTTTCACCGTGGCGAACAAGATATACCTGTAACATCGCTTTTTTCCATTATACTGCGTCAAATTAACTAAAAGAGTATGAACCGTTATGTACCATGTTGTCGCTGCCACTACCAACCCGGCAAAAATTAAGGCTATTACACTCGCATTCACGGATGTCTTTGGCGAAGAGAACTGTCGCATCGAAGGTGTTGATGTCGACAGCGGCGTTTCTCATCAGCCCTTAGGTTCCACCGAAACACGTACAGGAGCCCGTAACCGCGTTATGCGCGCCCGTCAGGTTCGGCCCGAGGCCAATTTTTGGGTCGGCGTAGAAGCTGGCATTGAAGAGAGCATGACGTTCGCCTGGATGGTGATTGAAAACCCACATCTGCGTGGTGAATCACGCTCCGCCAGCCTGGTGCTGCCGGAAAGTATATTACAAGGAATCAAGGAAGGAAGAGAGCTGGGAGACGAAATGGCACGTTTGACCGGCATTCAGGACATTAAACATCAGGGCGGTGCGATTGGGGTGTTCACCGACGGTAAACTGACACGCACCAGCGTCTACTATCAGGCACTGTTGTTAGCGTTAGTGCCCTTTCACAACCCCATTTACAGCCAGCCGAGCTAGCCCGTTTAAGGGGCGCGATGCCCCTTAACCTCTACGACAATCCACAGACCTATTTGCCCTCAGGCAGCAGTTGTGCGTCCAGCCACTGTTTCAGTGCGGGCGATGCCGCTTTTAAACTGTTAGACCCGCGCGTGATGGTAGCAATACCGGCACCCAATTCGTTTTTTAATTCACGCTGGCTCATCTCTCCTCGCATCAACTCCTGAATAATGCGCACACGCGTAGCAAGCGCCGTGCGTTCGTCCGGCGTCAACAACAGTTGCAACAGAGAGTGATGCAGACCCTCCGCCACGGAGAGCTTCAATAACTCAACAAACTTAAGCCAATCTTCATTGCCGTGTTCGGAAAGCGCGGGATCGGTATGTGATAAAGGGGTCATAGCGGGCTGCCATACTCGTTAACGAGTACAGCAGCATAGCATAGTCATTGGGAAATCACCGATATCGTGCGTGAAAAATCGCATCGGTAACGCAGCACCTAGTAACGCTGTCCCCACTCTGCTGACGTCAATACGCTGTCATTCTGATGCAAGAAGTAGCGATAGAAGGCATCGTAAGCCAGCACGTTTTTCACATAGCCACGCGTTTCGGTAAACGGAATGCTTTCAATAAAAGCAACCGGATCGAGGCGCCCTGCGCTGTTTTTCAGCCAGGTATTCACGCGCGAAGGGCCGGCGTTATAGGCTGCGCTGGCAAGGATACGGTTGTTATTGAAAGTCTGATAGACATCATCCAGATAAGTGGTGCCCAGCAGAATATTGGTTTCGGGATCGAACAACTGGCTGCTGTTGACATAGCCGCTCAGATTGCCCTTTTTCGCGGTATGCTGCGCGGTGGCCGGCATCAGTTGCATCAGTCCAGAAGCCCCCACCGGAGAGCGCGCCTGCGGGTTCCACGCGCTTTCCTGACGAGCGATCGCCATCGCATAGCTCTGTTGAATGGCGCGCCCTTGCGTCATTCGCTGGAAGGTGTCACGCCATGCCAGCGGGAAACGTTCTTCCAGATTGTCCCACAGCTTGGCCACGATGGTCGCCTGCACGCTGAGGTCAGCCCAACCTTGATCAAACGCGTAACGCGCTAACGCCCCCTGACGTGGCTTATCGCTGTTCGCCACCAGTTCACCCCATTCGCTGCGCGCCAGATTGTCCATGTTCCAGTACATCAGTTCGCGCACGCGAGCAATTTCCGGCCGTTGTGCCAATGTCTTATCCGGGATCGACGAGGTAATGGTCAACGCATAAGGGATACCGAGCTTCTGCGCAGCAACCATCGGGTAGAAGCCCCGCCCCTGCATCAGCGATCGCAGTATCGCCTCCCCATCCTGACGTTGCCCGTTATCTAACAGCAACATCGCTTGCCAGTAGCGCCATTCTTCTTTCTGTAACGCCTCAGCCGGCAGTTTCGCGAGCCAGAAGCGCAGCCCCGCTTTATCCCCCTCCCCGAGCGTCATACGCACCCGGCGCTCAATCAGGCTGGTGGATTGGCTGCGCTGCGTAACGGCATCACGCCAGGCAGCCTGTTCTGGCGTCGCGCCGGTTCCCATCCAACGCCAGGCTACCGCTTCTTCCATCTCGCGGCGATCGGCGTCGCTCATCTTTTGCAGCCGCACCAAGACACTGATAAGCGCACGAGCACCCTCTTCATCCTGGCGCGCCAGTTGGCGGAAGGCAACCAGCGTGGCATTGCGCGTAAAATCGGTTGGCCCCACGCTACGCGCAAAGCGCTCTACGGTTTTGGGGTCGCTCTGCAACTTCATCAACGCATCGCTGATGGTGCGGTAATCAGGCGGGAGCTGTTTCACCAGATGGTTCACCAATCCGGTACTGCCTTCGTTCATTGCCAGCCGAATGCGCTCCAGTACAGCGATCGGCGTTTTTTCACCGGCGGCCTCCCAGACGGCAAACAGCTTATCGCAGGTGGTGGGCAGGGAACGGCCGGTCAGCCAGATGGCCTTTGTGTCATCCCACACCCCCTGACGCTGCCCCGTTGCGTAGCGGGCATAGAGATAATTACAGTGCGCCGCAACCGGTTTGGGTGAGGTGGGCGCAAACGCCAGCAGGCCCGCCCAATCCTCGCGGCGCGCCAGTTCATTCACAAACAGGGATTTCAGGTTACGCGCAGGCGGTAACGTTGGATAACGCGCCGAGAATGCGCTGACATCGCTGCTGTTCACCTGCCCCAGCGATTGTGTCAACGCGCGGTATTCCAGATAAGGATAAAGCGGGTAATCGCGCAACGTTGGCATCAGCGCCTGCACGGTATCCATCTGATTACTGTCCCACGCCTGCTTAACCTGCTGGTAGCGCTGGCGTTGAGCATCCAGCGTATCGGCCATAGTGGCGCTGGTCATCCCCGCCAGACACAGGATGGCAATGCGCGCCCAGCGCCCCATGTTACCCTTCATCCAAACCACCTCATCCCAAACGGTTACCGACATGCAATGTGCACATCACTGATCTCTTTTGCCTCAGAATGCCGCCATCAGTGCAAACACACGGTTCGCATCAGCAAAATTTGCATCATCCAGACGACATTTGCTGCCCTCCAGTGTGGCACAGGATGCGCGGCGGCGATATGTCGTAAAAGGGAATAAAATGTCAAGCAACGTAAGGATCACCGTTTATCACGTCGGGGTAGGATGCCGTGCGCCAAAACACAGCCCTGAGCGCCATTTCACAGAGTGACAGACAGTAAGGGATGATGGCTGGGATCGCACGGCGAAACCAGCTACACTCCGCATCAGCATAACGATAAATCGAAGAGGGCGACGCCCCACCTTCATCGTTAACCTCGATGCAGCGCGGGCTACGCACTGCATCCTTTAACCCATAGAGAGGCGAAGTCGCAACGTGGCTCAATACGTCTATACCATGCACCGCGTCGGCAAAGTGGTTCCGCCGAAGCGCCATATTTTAAAGAATATCTCCCTCAGCTTCTTCCCAGGCGCAAAAATTGGCGTGCTGGGTCTGAACGGCGCAGGGAAATCCACCTTGCTGCGTATCATGGCTGGGATCGATAAAGACATCGAAGGGGAAGCGCGCCCGCAACCCGGCATAAAAATCGGCTATTTGCCGCAGGAGCCGCAGCTCAACCCGGAACACACGGTACGTGAATCCGTCGAAGAAGCAGTATCGGAAGTGGTCGGTGCGCTCAAACGTCTGGATGAAGTGTATGCCCTGTACGCCGATCCAGATGCTGATTTCGACAAATTGGCCGCTGAGCAGGGTAAGCTGGAAGAGATCATTCAGGCGCACGACGGTCACAATCTGGATAACCAGCTAGAACGTGCTGCGGATGCACTGCGCCTGCCGGAATGGGATGCGAAAATCGCCAAGCTGTCCGGGGGCGAACGCCGTCGCGTGGCGCTGTGTCGTCTGCTGTTGGAAAAACCCGATATGCTGCTGCTCGATGAACCAACCAACCACCTGGATGCGGAATCCGTGGCCTGGCTGGAACGCTTCCTGCACGACTTCGAAGGCACCGTGGTTGCCATCACCCACGACCGTTACTTCCTCGATAACGTGGCTGGCTGGATTCTGGAACTGGACCGCGGCGAAGGCATTCCGTGGGAAGGCAACTACTCTTCCTGGCTGGAGCAGAAAGACCAGCGTCTGGCGCAGGAAGCCTCTCAGGAAGCAGCCCGCCGTAAATCCATTGAGAAAGAGCTGGAGTGGGTGCGTCAGGGTGCCAAAGGCCGTCAGGCCAAGGGCAAGGCCCGTTTGGCGCGCTTTGAAGAGCTTAACAGCACTGAATACCAGAAACGTAACGAAACCAACGAATTGTTCATTCCACCAGGTCCACGTCTTGGCGACAAAGTGGTGGAAGTCACTAACCTGAGCAAAGCTTACGGTGAACGCCAACTGATTGACGGCCTGTCGTTCGCGGTGCCCAAAGGGGCGATTGTTGGGATTATCGGCCCGAACGGTGCCGGTAAATCAACGCTGTTCCGTATGATGTCCGGTCAAGAGCAGCCCGATGGCGGCACGATTGAACTGGGTGAAACAGTAAAACTGGCGTCGGTCGATCAGTTCCGCGACAGCATGGACAACAGCAAAACCGTGTGGGAAGAAGTCTCCGGCGGGCTGGACATCATGCGTATTGGCACCACCGAGATGCCAAGCCGCGCCTATGTTGGCCGCTTTAACTTTAAGGGCACCGATCAGGGTAAACGCGTCGGCGAGCTGTCCGGCGGTGAGCGTGGTCGTCTGCATTTGGCGAAGCTGCTGCAAGTCGGTGGCAACGTGCTGCTGCTCGACGAACCGACCAACGACCTGGATATTGAAACCCTGCGCGCACTGGAAAACGCCTTGCTGGAGTTCCCCGGCTGCGCCATGGTCATTTCCCACGACCGTTGGTTCCTCGACCGTATTGCTACCCACATTCTGGATTATCAGGATGAAGGCAAGGTGGAGTTCTTCGAAGGTAACTTCACCGAATACGAAGAGTACAAGAAGCGTACCCTGGGTGCCGACGCGCTGGAACCCCATCGCATCAAGTACAAACGTATCGCGAAGTAATGTGCGGTAGCGGTGGGGAATAAAAAACCCTGCCATACCCAACGCCCCGGTTATGCCGGGGCGTTTTTTATGACAGCAACGACTCAATCGCGATCAAAAGGTTTCCCAATTCTGATTGTCATCCGCTTTGACCCGCTTTGTGCCTGTCGCAGGCAACGCAGGGTTGCTGCGCACTGGCGTTGACACAGCGGCCGCGCCCGCCAACGCGCGGGTGGGAACTGACGAGGCTATCTGGAATACCGCAACCGCCTGCGTTAAACGCCCAGCCTGATCCTCCAGCGATACCGCTGCGGCAGAGGCTTCCTGCACCAACGCGGCATTCTGCTGCACGGCGCTATCCATTTCCGAGACCGCCTGACTCACCTGACTGATACCCCGGCTTTGTTCATCAGACGCGGAGGCGATTTCCCCCATGATGTCGGTCACGCTGGTGACCGCCTGGACGATTTCACCCATGGTTTCTCCCGCCTGCGACACCAGATGCGCACCGGTATCAACCAAGCGTCCTGACTCACCAATCAGGGATTCAATCTCTTTTGCCGCCTGTGCGCTGCGCTGTGCCAGGTTGCGCACTTCACCGGCCACCACGGCAAACCCGCGCCCTTGCTCACCGGCACGGGCGGCTTCAACGGCGGCATTCAGCGCCAAGATATTGGTCTGGAAAGCGATGCTGTTAATCACGGAGGTAATGTCCGCAATCTTGCGTGAACTGGTAGAGATATCGCTCATGGTGGTCACCACGTTATTTACGATATCACCGCCCTTCTCCGCTTTGGTGGAGGCATTTTTCGCCAGTTGGCTGGCATGATGGGCGTTATCCGAGTTTTGCTTCACCGTGGCAGTCAACTGTTCCATACTGGCTGCCGTCTCTTCCAGCGCGGCAGCCTGCTGCTCCGTACGTGAAGAGAGATCGACGTTACCCGCAGAAATTTCCGTAGCCCCCAGATGAATCGCCGTTGCCCCTTCGCGCACCACGCTAACCGTTTCTGCCAATGCGGCCTGCATGTTCTGGACATTCTGCCCCAGAATACCGATTTCGTTACGCCCCATCTCACTGGCGCGTTGGGTTAAATCTCCAGCGGCAATACGTTGAATACGCGACACTAACCGATCCAGTGGAGCCAATAGTGCATTGCGGATAATCACATAGATAATTGCTGCCATCACAATGGAGGCCACAAAAGAGAGCGCCATCAGCATAAAGCCGCGACGAGAGTTGGCCTCGGCATTCTGGTTGATTTGCGTGGCATTATCCGTCAGATAACGCACCGCTTTACGTACCGATTGCGCGTAGTTCTCATCAAGTTTGCGCGCTTCATCGCTTTCCAGAGAAATGACTTGCTCAAATTCGCCTCGCTTCGCGGCCTCGATAATCAGCTTAACGGCCTTGTCGCGGTACGCGGCATAATTCACCGCCAGTTCATCATCCAATCCTGCCGGTGCATTGAATTTATCCGGCCGTGCCAAATATTCATCAAAGCGTTTTTGTGAGCTTTTTACCCGATTTTCCGCCAGTGACAGCGCGCTTTTATAGCCTTCCGCATCACCAACACGTTGCGTCGCCGCCGCCTGCACTAACAGTTGGCGAGCAACACGCAACTGATCCATGCTGCTGCTGATACCGGCTCGCACATCAGAGACCAGATTGGCCCGGTCCAGTGCATCATTACTCTGTTTGAGAAAATAACTCGCCGTACCGATAGAGATAGCGAACAGTAATAAAATAATCGTTAACAGACTAATAAATAGCGTAACAAGTCTGATGTTGTTGATATAACCTGAATTTCCTTTTATCTCGGACATGACTGTTATTCTCACTTCGACAACGGCTGGTATGGATATCCCTTCCGCAACGCATAGCAAACAACCTCAGCGTTACTAAAAAAACATCTTCGGATTCATGTTTTATCGGCAATGGCGTGAAAACATCCACTGCCTGGCAGTGATCATAATCACATTTCAAATAAAGTGGAGTTACATTCCTAAAAATAAGAAATACTTTTTCATATTATATGACATGAACACTGTCAGGATAAAGGTGTGGTCGGCGTGACATATTCAGCCAGCGCATCATGTTGCAATACAAATTCGATAAAACAGGCCATTGCGGGAGAATTGAGTTTCCTGCTGGGATAAACCAAATAGAGTTCATTGGGTTCTGCACGCCATTCAGGCAACACGCGCACCAACGGTCGGGATAGATCAACACCATCAACAAGAAACGCGGGTAGCAGGGTAATGCCCGCGCCCGCCATCGCGCATTCACGGGCATAGAGTAAATTGTCCGTGGTGTGCGTCAGCGGAAGCAGCCAACGGTAATCCTCACTGCCGCGCTGCAATGCCCACTCCGCCCAGGCACGATGGGCGATGCATTGGTGAGACTGAAGCTGCTGCGGATGCACCAATACCGGGTGGCTCGCCAGGTAGTGCGGCGATGCTACCAGATAACGCGGCGTCACCCCTAACGGTCTGCCAATCAGAGACGAATCCAGCGGCTTGCCGGTGCGAAATGCCACGTCAAACCCTTCATCGACTAAATCCACCAAGGTGTCAGAGATGGCAATTTCCAGAGATACGGCGGGAAAGCGGCGCTGAAATTCAGTGGTCAAGCGCGCCAGCAGCGTGGCACCGAAGCCAGCCGGGCTGGTGATGCGAAGCCGCCCGCTCGGATTATCACGCAAATGTTGAATGGCGAGATCGGCCCGCTCACTGGCCTGCATCATCTCCTGACAATGGATCAAATAGCGCTCGCCAGCAAACGTCAGGCTGATCTTGCGCGTAGTGCGGTTTAGCAGCCGTAGCCCAAGTTGCTGTTCAAGCTGGCTGATACGCAAGCTGAGGCTGGATTTAGCCATGCCAGCCTTGAGCGCGGCCTGTGTCACACTGCCACATTCAGCCACCAGCGCAAACAGCGCCATATCTTGCCACTGCCTGAACATGGCGGGTTTAAACATAACTGTTCGCCTATAACAAACACTTCGTTAATGATTGTCCATCTTATCAGCACGGTGAGTTCGTTCTACACTTTTCTCATCGAAACAATGAGGAACCGATCATGACCGTACAGGCTATTGCCGTTGACCCACAACATCCCGAACGTTTTATCGCCATTACCCAAGCGCAGTCGCAGCCAGGCCCGCACGATCTGCTGGTCGAGGTAAAAGCGGTATCTGTCAATCCCGTTGATACCAAAGTCCATGCCGGTTTGCGAAAAAACGGGCTGGTTGAGCCGCGCGTATTAGGCTGGGATGCCAGTGGCACCGTGCTTGCCATTGGCGATCGCGTCAGCAGTTTTCAGGTGGGCGATGAAGTGTGGTACGCGGGCGATATCACGCGCGCTGGCAGCAACAGCTCACATCAGCTCATTGATGCACGGATTGTGGCACACAAGCCGGTATCCCTCGACTGGGCGGCCGCCGCTGCGCTGCCGTTGACCGCGCTCACCGCCTGGGAAGGGCTGTTTGAACACCTCGAAATTCAGGACGCTGACGCAGGGAAAAACCTGCTGATTATCGGTGGCGCGGGCGGCGTTGGCTCTCTGGCTATTTCACTGGCGGCACTGCGCAGTGAGGTCAATGTCATCGCCACAGCATCCCGTCCTGATTCGGCAGAATGGTGCCGTCAACGCGGTGCGGATCTCGTGGTTGATTATCGCGATTTGGTCGGGGAGTTGAAAAACGCAGGCATTACCCAGGTGGATTATATTTTCTGTCTGAACGACACCGATGGACACTGGAGCGCAATAGGCTCCTTGATTGCACCGCAGGGCAAGATTTGCACCATCGTGGAAAACGAACGTCCGCTGGATCAGAACGAACTGAAGCGCAAAAGTGCCTCACTGCATTGGGAATTCATGTTTACCCGCAGCATGTACCAAACGCCAGATATGGAACAACAAGGGAAAATTCTGCAAGAAGTGGCACATCTGGTGGATGCGGGCAAACTGCAAGGCACCGCCAGCGAAGTATTGAACGGGTTAAGCGTTGAAACACTGCAACAGGCTCACGCCAAGGTGCAGGAAGGGCATATGCGTGGCAAGGTGACTATTGCGTTATAAACTCACGCGTTATAACCCCGCGCATTATCGGCCCCTTTAAGCAAACAGCCCCAAAGGGGCTGTTTGTCATGGCGCTAAACGCTCGACGCGCACTTAGAACAGCAGGCGGGCACGAATGGTGCCGGGGATCGCCTTCATCAGTTGCAGCGCGGTATTCGCCGCATCCGTTTCCACGTCGATCACCACGTAGCCGATATCTGCGCTGGTTTGCAGATACTGGGCGGCAATGTTGATACCTTGCTCGGCGAAAATGGTGTTGATGGCTGTCAGTACGCCTGGGCGATTTTCGTGAATGTGCAGCAAACGTGCGCGATCGCTCTGCACTGGCAAGGAAACTTCCGGGAAGTTAACCGCAGACAGCGTCGAACCGTTATCAGAGTATTTTGCCAGTTTACCGGCCACTTCCGTACCGATGTTCTCCTGCGCTTCCTGTGTAGAACCGCCAATGTGCGGCGTCAGCAGCACGTTGTCGAACTCCAGCAGCGGAGACACAAACGGGTCAGAATTGGTTGCTGGTTCTTGCGGGAAGACGTCAATGGCAGCACCGGCAATGTGTTGGCTGCGCAGCACTTCGCACAATGCAGGAATGTCGACGACCGTGCCGCGTGAAGCGTTGATCAGGATAGAACCCGGTTTCATCAGCGCCAGCTCATCCGCGCCCATCATGTTCTGGGTGCTCGCCGTTTCCGGCACGTGCAGGCTGACCACGTCGCTCATGTTCAGCAGTTCGGACAGATGACGCACCTGCTGAGCATTACCTAACGGCAGTTTGCTCTCGATATCGTAAAAATAGACGTGCATCCCCAGGCTTTCTGCCAGGATCCCCAACTGGGTGCCGATGTGGCCATAACCAATGATACCCAACTTTTTGCCGCGCGCTTCAAACGAGCCCACTGCCAGTTTGTGCCACACGCCACGGTGCGCTTTCGCGTTAGCCGCCGGAACGCCGCGTAACAGCAGCAACATCTCACCAATCACCAGTTCCGCCACGCTGCGGGTATTGGAGAACGGGGCATTGAACACCGGGATGCCGCGTTTGGTGGCAGACGGCAATTCAACCTGATTGGTACCGATGCAAAAACAGCCCACGGCAACCAGTTTTTCTGCGGCAGCAAACACTTCTTCCGTCAAATGAGTACGGGAACGCAAACCGACGAAATGCGCGTCACGGATGGAGGCTTTTAACGCTTCCGTATCCAACGCACCTTTATGGTATTCAATGTTGGTGTAACCCGCTGCGCGCAGGTTTTCCAACGCGCTCTGGTGAACCCCTTCCACCAGGAGGAATTTAATCTTGTCTTTTTCCAGTGATACCTTTGCCATTTCCCGACCTTATTTTCAGACTTCAGATGCCAATGAACCCATTTGCCAAATAGCTTCTGCCAACATAACAAAAATTACGCCAGCAGCAAGACAATCGATTGCTTCCCCGATGCTGCCAACGGCGTCACAAATGCCCTTTTACAGTAAAAAATAGGGATAACGCGCCGCCTTGCCAGATGCCAAGGGAACAAAATAAGAAAAAGTGATATTAAGTACCAAAAGTGAGACTTTAACAATGGTGGGGTTTTTAAGCAAAAAAAATCGGACGTTAGCACCTTCAATGCCAACGTCCGATGCATAGGGGAGAAATTACTTCAGGGTTTTTACCCCGTCAGCGGTACCAACTAGCGCAACGTCAGCGCCACGGTTGGCAAACAGACCGACAGTCACCACGCCCGCAATCCCATTGATACGGTTTTCTACCGCAATGGCATCGGAGATATCGAGGTTGTGCACATCCAGAATGACGTTGCCGTTGTCAGTAACCACACCCTGACGATAGACCGGCTGACCGCCCAGTTTCACTAGTTCACGCGCCACATACGCGCGGGCCATGGGGATCACTTCCACCGGCAGCGGGAATGCGCCCAGAATATCCACCTGCTTGGAGGCATCGACAATACAGATAAACTGACGCGCGATGGCAGCAATGATCTTTTCACGCGTCAACGCAGCGCCACCGCCTTTAATCATTTGCATGTGCGGGTTGATCTCATCAGCACCGTCCACATAGATATCCAGCTCATCAACCTCGTTGCTGTCGAACACCGTAATGCCTAAGCTTTTCAGTTTTTCGGTAGACGCCACGGAGCTGGATACGGCGCCTTTAATCTGGTGCTTGATGGAACCCAGCGCGTCAATGAAGTGCGCTGCCGTTGAGCCCGTCCCCACCCCAACAATTGTATCCGGGCGGACATAATCCAACGCGGCCCAGCCGACTGCCTTTTTCAGTTCATCTTGTGTCATGGTCTGTATCGTGCCTGCAATTACAGTGAGAAGAAGTGAGGCGTATTATATACCCTTCATACTTCAAGTTGCATGTGCGTTGGCTGCACTCGCTTACCCGAATCACTTACCTGAGTAAGCTCATCGGGACTCACTCACTTGCCGCCTTCCTGCAACTCGAATTATTTTGGGTATAGAGCAAGCGCCACCGGAAACGACGCCAATCGCCGCGCGTCACCCGATTATTTTCGGCCATCAGTGTGAAATGGGACAGATTTTTAGCGTGTTCCGTCGGAAAAATGTGGCATAGTGCAAAGACCAAGTTTTATCCATAGGAAATGGCACCTTCATGAAACGACCGGACTATCGCACACTTCAGGCTCTGGATGCCGTCATCCGTGAGCGCGGATTTGAACGCGCCGCGCAAAAATTGTGCATTACGCAATCCGCCGTTTCACAACGCATCAAGCAGTTGGAAAACCTGTTCGGACAACCACTGTTGGTCAGAACCATACCTCCGCGGCCCACCGAACAAGGGCAAAAACTACTGGCGCTGTTGCACCAAGTGGAGTTGCTGGAAGAAGAGTGGCTGGGCAACGATGCCAGCAGCGATATCCCGCTATTACTGTCGCTGGCGGTCAACGCCGACAGTCTGGCTACCTGGTTGTTACCTGCGTTGCAACCGGTGCTGGTCGATTCCCCCATTCGTCTCAATCTGCAAGTGGAAGATGAAACCCGCACGCAAGAGCGCTTGCGCCGTGGTGAAGTGGTCGGTGCCGTCAGTATCCAACCGCAGCCGTTGCCGAGTTGTCTGGTCGATAAGCTCGGTGCGTTAGACTATCTGTTTGTTGCCTCACCGGATTTTGCCGCACGCTACTTCCCGAACGGCGTGACCCGCTCCGCGTTGCTGCGCGCCCCTGCGGTTGCCTTTGACCACCTGGATGACATGCATCAGGCGTTTTTGCAGCAGAATTTCGATCTCTCCCCCGGCAGCGTTCCCTGCCATATCGTTAACTCATCAGAAGCGTTCGTACAGTTGGCGCGACAAGGCACCACCTGCTGTATGATCCCGCACCTGCAAATCGAGAGAGAATTGGCAAACAGCGAACTGGTCGATCTGACACCGGGCCTGTTTCAGCGCCGTATGCTCTATTGGCACCGTTTCGCGCCAGAAAGTCGGATGATGAGAAAGGTGACGGATGCCCTGCTCTCGCATGGGCATCGCGTATTGCGCCAGTCCTGACGCGAGTTATTAAGGCATTACTGATTAGGTTGTAGTTCGAACACCACGTCAACCTGATCGTCAAACTGGATGCTTTGCTGCTCGTAAGTCTGCGCCACATCGGCCTCTGCCGCGACGCCCGCTGCTTTAAACATCCGGGCCATTGGCACGGGCTGATAGTTGGCAACCTGATAGCGGATGCTGTAAATCGGCCCCAGCTTGGCGTTGAACCCGGTTGCCAACGCTTTTGCCTGGCTGGTCGCCGTTTCAATTGCCCGCTGACGTGCCCGATCGCGATAGGCTTCCGGATTGGCAACCCCCAGCTCCACGCCGCGGATTTCCGTCAACCCCGCACGCAGCGCACCGTCCAGCAAGTCGTTTAGTTTTTCCAGTTGGCGTACCGTTACCGCCACCTGACGCACCGCACGATACCCTTTCAGTTCAGAGCGGCCATCTTTCAGAAAATCATATTCAGGATGAGTACGCAGGTTAGCGGCACTGATATCTTTTCTCTCAATACCGTGTTTTTCCAGATAGGCAAAATATTGCGCCACGCGATCGTCCACCTGCTTTTTAGCATCGGCCACGTCTTTTGATGACACGCTGACTTCAATCGCCAGATTCGCAATATCCGGCGTGGCATCCACGCTCGCTTTGCCCGATGTCACGATGTGCGGTCCGTTCGGCAATTCAGCGGCCTGACCGGACAGTGGAAGCGTGCTTAATCCTAACAGGGCGGTTAGCGCCAGTGTTTTTAGCTTCACAGTGTCGTTTCTCCTGATTCCATGTAATAGTGCGCCGTTGCCCGCCACAATCACGACTACGCATCTGTGCGATAAAAGGCATACGGCTATTGGTAAGCATAGTGCACGGACGGGCTTGGCGTAACTATAGGCAAATTCCGGAATATCGTAAAAAAACGTCAAGTTACAACACTATTGCAGACCAGAATGTGCGAGTTGCAGCGCAATACTCCACATGATGACGCCCACAAAGGCATTAATCACGCGCTGCGCTTTTGGCGTGTTCAGCCACGGTGCCAGCCAGGATGCCAGCAACGCCAATGCAAAGAACCACAGGAAGGAAGCCGTAATGGAGCCCAAGGCAAACCAACTGCGCGCATCGGGAGCCATTTGCCCACCAATGCTGCCTTGCACCACAAACGTATCCAGATAGACATGCGGGTTCAGCCAGGTGACAGCCAACACGGTCGCGATAACGCGCCAGCGGCTTTGCCGTGCGATATCCACGCTCACCACATCAAGCTGACGTTTGAAGACCACGTTAAACGCGCCCCAGCCATACCAAAGCAGAAACGCCACGCCTCCCCAGGTGATCAGTGACAACAACAGCGATGACTGACTCAGCAACGCGCTGCCGCCAAAAATGCCGGCACAAATTAAAATGACATCACTCAATGCGCACAACAGGGCAATCATCAGATGATACTGACGCCGAATCCCTTGATTCATCACGTAAGCATTTTGCGGCCCCAGGGGCAAAATCATCGCCGCGCCCAGAAAAAATCCCTGCCAATACATGCCAAACATGGTTCTCTACACTCTCCCGAACGAATATTTCGAGGGAGTGTAAGGCGGTTTTTTCATTAATTGAAATTGAAAATTCTAATTATTCATTAGAAAATCTAATTACAAACATCGTGCAATATCAGGCGAGAAACTGGCTGCGTTTAGGCATCCGTGCGCTTAGCACTGGATGCCTAAAAGGGACTAACAAAAATTATGCTTTCGCTGATGTTGACGGGGGTTGATGCAAATGCACATCCATTTGTGGGTAGGGAATGCCGATCTGATGTTCATCCAGCGCCCGTTTAAAACTTTCTAACAGATCCCATTTCACCGCCATGGCATCACCGTTGGTCGTCCAGACCCATACGACAAAATTCAGCGATGACGCCGCCATTTCATTCAAACGGATGGTGACGCCACGTTCATGCTGGATGCGCTTATCTGCCGCGACAATACCCCCCAGCACCGTTTTGACCTGGTCAATATCCGCATCATAGGCCACGCCAACGATAATTTCGGTGCGTCTGTCCGGCTCACGGCTGCTGTTAATGATATTTCCGGCAATGATTTTTCCGTTGGGAACGACGATGATTTTGCCATCTGGCGTGCGCATCGTGGTGGAGAAGATCTGCACCTGTGTTACCGTGCCAGAAACCCCACCCAGATCGACAAACTCACCGGTACGGAACGGGCGGAACATCACCAGCAGCACACCTGCCGCGAAGTTTGACAGGGAGCCTTGCAGCGCCAACCCCACCGCTAAGCCCGCGGCACCCAGCACCGCAATCACCGAGGCGGTTTGCACGCCAATGCGGCTCAATACGGCAATCAGCGTAAAGGCGATAATGCCGTAACGCACCAGTGCAGCGAGAAAATCCGCCACGGTGGTATCAATGCCGCGCGCCACCATCACTCTGCTGATACCGTTAGAGACCACACGCGCCACCAGCAGGCCGATGAGCAAAATGATAATGGCGGCCACCACGTTCACCGCATACTGAATCAGCAGAGCCTCATTATTGACCACCCATTGCCCCATACGGCTCAGGCTTTCGGTTACGTCCAGTTCTTCCATTTGCACTCTCCCCTTTTTTGCATTTCACCCTTTGAAAGGGATGGTTCACACCCAAAATAGCCGCAAAGCAGGCCAGAAAAAATTAAGGCTCCTGATAAAAGGAGCCTCTTATTTTCATGCATTGTTTATCAATGCACTTATTAATATAGATTACAGTACGTCGATCGCGTTCAGTTCTTTAAACGCTTTTTCTAAACGAGCAACCATGGTTGCCTGGCCAGCACGCAGCCAAACGCGCGGATCGTAGTACTTCTTGTTCGGCTTGTCTGCGCCTTCCGGGTTACCCAACTGACCTTGCAGGTAGCCTTCGTTCTTTTTGTAATACGCCAGCACACCTTCCCAGGTTGCCCATTGGGTGTCGGTGTCGATGTTCATTTTGATCACACCATAGCTCACTGCTTCGGCGATCTCTTCTGCCGTAGAGCCGGATCCGCCGTGGAACACGAAGTCCAGGCTGTTGTGCGGCAGATTGAATTTCTTGGAAACATATTCCTGCGAGTTGTGCAGGATTTTCGGCGTCAGTTGCACGTTACCCGGTTTGTATACGCCATGCACGTTACCGAACGATGCCGCGATGGTGAAACGCGGGCTGATGGCGTGCAGTTTTTCGTAGGCGTAAGCCACATCTTCCGGCTGGGTGTAGAGTGCGGAGTTATCCAGGTGGCTATTGTCCACGCCATCTTCTTCACCACCAGTGCAGCCCAGTTCGATTTCCAGCGTCATGTTAATTTTTGCCATGCGCTTGAGGTACTCGCTGCAAATCTCGATGTTCTCTTCCAGAGACTCTTCCGACAGGTCGATCATGTGGGAGGAGAACAGCGGTTTACCGGTCGCAGCAAAGTGTTTTTCACCAGCATCCAGCAGGCCATCCAACCAAGGCAGCAGTTTTTTCGCGCAGTGGTCAGTGTGCAGAATAACAGGGATGCCGTAGTGTTCAGCCATCAGGTGAACGTGTTGTGCGCCAGAGATGGCGCCGAGGATAGCGGCTTTCTGACCTTCCGCTTTCAGGCCTTTACCCGCTGTGAACACGGCCCCGCCGTTAGAGAACTGAACGATAACCGGTGCGCGAACTTTCGCTGCCGCTTCCAGTACCGCATTGACGGAGTCAGTACCGACGCAGTTGACTGCGGGCAGAGCAAAACCGTTTTCCTTTGCTACTGCGAAAACTTTCTGAACGTCATCGCCAGTGATGACACCAGGTTTTACGAAATCAAAAATTTTAGACATGTTACGTGTCCCGTCTCGTTGGCCGTGGAGGGTTGAGATAATTGACTACGGGCCGGACGCACAGCGTCCGAACCCACCGTTGCCCACTCGGCGAGGGAGCAACGGGTTGCCGGGTGACACCCCCGGCAAAGCGGCATTACTGCTTAGCACGCTCTTCCAGCATGACTACCGCAGGCAGTTTTTTCCCTTCCACGAACTCCAGGAAGGCACCGCCGCCGGTAGAAATATAAGAAATCTTGTCTGCAATACCGAACAGGTCAATCGCGGCCAGTGTATCGCCACCACCAGCGATAGAGAACGCGTCGCTGTCTGCAATCGCCTGAGCGATGATTTCAGTCCCTTTGCGGAAGTTCGGGAATTCGAACACGCCAACCGGGCCGTTCCACAGGATAGTCTTGGCATTTTTCAGGATATCGGCCAGACGCTCAGCGGAGACATCACCCAGGTCCAGAATCTGTTCATCATCTTTGATGGCAGTAACAGACTTCAAGGTTGCGGTTGCGGTTTCGGAGAATTCCGTCGCCACGCGCACGTCGCTCGGTACCGGAATATCGCAGGTTTCCAGCAGTTTTTTCGCTTCAGGGATCAGATCCGCTTCGTACAGCGATTTGCCCACGTTGTGACCTTGTGCCGCCACGAAGGTGTTGGCGATACCGCCGCCCACGATCAGTTGGTCAGCGATTTTGGACAATGAGCCCAATACGGTCAGTTTGGTAGACACTTTAGAACCGCCGACAATAGCCACCATCGGACGTGCCGGGTTGCTCAGCGCTTTACCCAGCGCTTCCAGTTCGTCTGCCAGCAGCGGGCCTGCACAGGCGATATCAGCAAACTTGCCGACACCGTGGGTAGAAGCCTGCGCGCGGTGCGCCGTACCAAAGGCATCCATAACGAACACGTCGCACAGCGCAGCGTATTTCTTCGACAACTCTTCGTCGTCTTTCTTCTCGCCTTTGTTGAAGCGAACGTTTTCCAGAACCACCAACTCGCCTTCAGCAACATCAACGCCATCCAGATAATCCTTCGCCAGACGAACCGGAGAAGAAATTTTATCTTTCAGATAGTTAACAACCGGCAGCAGGGAGAATTCTTCGTTGTATTCCCCTTCGGTCGGGCGTCCCAGGTGGGAAGTCACCATGACACGCGCACCTTGTTTCAGGGCGATTTCAATGGTCGGCAACGACGCACGGATACGCGCATCAGACGTCACTTTACCTTCTTTAACCGGCACGTTCAGATCCGCACGAATCAGTACGCGTTTACCCGCCAGATCCAGATCGGTCATCTTAATTACAGACATGGTGAATCCTCTTGTTGATTCTCTTATAAAGTTGTGTGATCGAGATTAAAATCCCTGACAATTCAATTGCATATAACTAAAAACCGCAGGCCGCCATCGCGCGCGTTGTGTCCAGCATGCGATTGGCGAAACCCCATTCGTTGTCGCACCAGACCAACGTTTTTATCAGGTGCGACCCACTGACCCGCGTCTGCGTACCGTCAACAATGGCACTGTGCGGATCGTGATTAAAATCAGCTGAAACTAAAGGTAATTCCGTATAGTCAACTATACCACGAAATGCCCCATGCGCTGATTTTTGAAAAAGCGCATTGATTTCATTAACATTTACCGCTTGTCTTACCGTTACGCTCAAATCAATGGCAGTGACATTGATGGTTGGCACGCGTACAGAAATCGCCTCAAAACGATCGGTAAACTGCGGGAAGATACGCGTAATGCCCGCTGCCAGTTTGGTATCCACGGGAATGATGGACTGACTGGCCGCGCGAGTGCGGCGTAAATCGCTGTGGTACGCATCGATCACCGGCTGATCGTTCATTGAAGAGTGGATCGTGGTGACCGTGCCACTTTCAATACCGAACGATTCATCAAGCAATTTAATAATGGGGATAATGCAGTTGGTGGTACAGGAGGCGTTAGACACAATGTGGTGTTCTGGCTGCAACGCATCGTGATTGACGCCAAACACCACGGTGGCATCAATATCATTGGCACCGGGGTGAGAAAACAGCACTTTCTTGGCACCGGCGGCCAGATGTGCTTCGCCGTGCGCACGGCTGCCATAAACGCCGCTGCAATCAAGCACCACGTCGACGCCCAACTCCCGCCAGGGCAGCCCTTCAATCTCACGCTGATGCAAGAGCAGAATGGCGTCATCGCCCACGTAGAGCTGGTCGCACTCCTGGCGCACATCCCAGGCAAAACGTCCATGGCTGGTGTCATATTTAAGCAGGTGCGCCATACCTTCCGCGCTCGCCAGCTCGTTGATCGCCACCACGCTAATATCAGCCCGGCGCCCGGATTCGTACAGTGCCCGTAACACGCTGCGGCCAATACGACCAAAACCGTTTATCGCAATACGAATTGTCATCGCATTCTCTGTATCAAGCTGAACACTCGAATAGGTAAGCTGTATAGAATAATCAGTACCAACAGCGGAATAAACTGTTAAGTAACACCATTCTCAGGCAACGCCCCTGCCCTTGACGATCCATCTGCGGAGTAATTCGCCGCTATTCGGGATCAATCGCCCTAATTACGACAACTGAAACGCTTCAGCTAGCATAATGCAAATTTTCATCAAAAGAAATATCTCGACCAGAGCGCTTGCAGAACAGTGACGCAGTTCAAAGAAAAGGCCGTATCAGCATGGCAAGAAACGGCGTCTTGCCATGCAAACCGGTGAATCAGGCGGGCTTGGTGCCCAAGAGATTAGGGTGACGCAACATTTCTGCCAACGCCAACATCGCCAATGATTGCCCATAGGAGCGCTGACGAATCGGCACATCGGTATATTCTGGCAATGTCATAAACACCGGCGTACCGGAAGAGACGTCCGCCAGTTGCCCTTGTTGATCGATGCGCGCCAGCAGCGCAGCAATGGCGTTAACCCCCGCATCGGCAAAGCGGCTATCGAGAATGCCGAGGCGATACCCTTTCAGAAAAGCGTAGGCGATCGCCGCCGTCGCCGACGACTCCTGATAACTGTGTGGATCGTTGAGCAGTGTGTGCCACATGCCGTTTTCCGCCTGAGCGCTTAACAACGCCTCGCTCTGGCGCAGGAAGTTCTGCTCAATAAAACGTGACGACGCAGAGTGGCTTGCTCGCGTCAATTCCAGCAGTTCAACCGCCGTTATCGCCGCCCAACCATTGCCCCGACCCCACAGCGCGCCAGCAAAGTGGTGTTTTTCTGTGAAATGCCAGCCGTGCCGCCACAGGCCGCTGACGGGATCGCTTAAAAATTGCGTATGCAGCAAGAACTGGTAGATAACCTCTTCGCAATAGGCTGGCTTGTTGAGCAGTTGTCCGGCCTTAACGTGGAACAGGCCGCTCATAAACAGGGTATCGACCCACAGTTGCCCTTCGTTATTGCGCGTCGCTGTGGTGTGGGCGAAACCGCCCATTTCAGTACGCAGCAGCCCCTGCTCAATCCACTCGCCGTATTCATTCACCAGCGCGCGCCACTGGGCATTTTCCTGTTGCTCCAACAGTGACACCAGCGTCAGCATCGGTGCGACATGGTTGACATTCTTTACTGCCGCCTCTGCCCGATGGCGTTCAAACCAGGCGCTCAGGTAGTCGACATAGCGCTGCTCCCCGGTCGCTTGGTACAAGCGCCAAATGCCATACAACCCGACGCCTTGCGACCAGTCCCACAGTTCGATAGACATATCTGAACCGTAGGCACCGATGGATTTGAGATAAGCGTCATCCTCACGGATGGCAATGATCTCCTGATACAACGCGGCGAGTTTGGTGGTAATGACTGATTTATCCAACATGGATTTCTTCCTGAAGGTTGGGCTACAGAGACGCACTCAGCAACAGCGTCTCTGTAACGTGGGGAGGTTATTCCCCAATAGCGATAGTGGCCTCACGCAGTAGCGCAATTAGGTGCTGTTTCTTTTCCGGGCTGGGCGGCGTCGCAGGTGCGGATACAGCGGCAGAAATTGGCGAACCGGTGAGACGAATTGCTTCTTTTATCAGGCCGGTAAACGGCACTTCCAGGGTATAGATCTTCGACAAGATGGCCAGACGGCGCAGCAGCCCTTGCGCCGCAACCATGTCTTTATCCAAAAAGGCCCGATAGATACCACAGGTGATTTCCGGCGCAAAATTGGAGGTGGCGGGGATCACGCCATCACCGCCGAGCAGCAACGTATCAAGGGCGTATTCATCAAAGCCGCAGAACACCAGAAAATTAGGATGGCGGCCTTTCACTTCCGTGATCACCTGGCGAATATGGCTCATGCAATCAACGGTATCTTTGATGCCCACAATATTGGCGCAGCTGTCTGCCAGACGACCAATTAATTCCACGGACAGATTTTGTCCGGTCAATGCTGGGAAGTTATATAATAATTGCGGAATAGCTACCGCATCGGCAATAGACTTGTAATGATTATAAATACGTTCATCTGACATCAGCGCATAATAGGGATTCACGATCATCACCGCATCCGCGCCAATATCTGATGCATGTTGCGTTAATGCAATGGCTTCCGCCGTTGAGCAGGATGCGGTGCCGATAATAACCGGTTTGCGCCCATTGACTTTTGCGACGCAAAATTCAGCAATCGCTTTGCGTTGTTCCTGGGAGAAATTGGCAAACTCTCCCGCACTCCCTAAAAATAAAAAACCGTTTACGGCAGAATCAATTAATCTTTCAATTAATACGCCCATGCCTTCCGGATCAAATTGACCTTTCGCATCAAGAATCGTTGGAACCGGAGGAATAACACCCGCAAGTGTTTTAAACATAAGTCACCACCTTTTTCCTTATGTGGAAAATAATTATTACTATAATGGGGGTGGGCGCACGGTAGGCCGCCCGAATTAAAACTCAAAATTAATCGCTGTTATTCTCTTTTAACGCTTTCAGACCAGCATTGATAACGTTAAGGATCTTGTCGGTATCATAAATACAGCCCGCCCAGGTTCCGCCACTGACCGCCTGCAAGGCCGCCCATAAGCGCGTATCGTCGGGTAGGTCTGGGTGCGCCTGTAACTCAGGATGTACCGGACGGTTCGCCAGCACGGCTGCACCCTCTTCGGGAGACAACGGGTGCCCTTCTGTACCAATAAAGTTGATGGAGCCGACTAGCTGATTCCGATCAATGATCATTTCGATGATGTCGCCATCGCGCAGCTTGCCGATCGGCCCGCCCGCCAAGGCCTCCGGCCCGATATGACCAATACAGGCACCGGTGGATACGCCAGAGAAACGCGCATCGGTCAGCAACGAAACGAACTTGCCATAGGAGAGGTGTTTCAGCGCTGACGTGAGCTGGTAAGTCTCTTCCATTCCAGTGCCCGACGGCCCGCCGCCGATCACCACCATCATGTCACCTGCCTGAATCGCCCCTTGCTTGATGGCGCGGATCCCCGCTTTTTCAGAGGTGAACACCTTGGCTTTGCCGGTGTGGCGGTAAATCCCCTGTTCATCCACCACCGAGGCATCGATCGCCGTCGACTTAATCACCGAGCCTTCCGGCGCAATGTTGCCGGAAGGGAAGGTAATGGTGGAGGTTAAACCGCGCGCCTTGGCCTGCTCAGGGCTCATGATCACTTCATCTGGCTGAACACCGTCGCATGCTACCAGTAGCTCGCGGAAACGGCGTCGACGTTCCGAGCGCTCCCACACATCGAGATTCTCACCCAGCGTTTCGCCCGTCACCGTGAGCACATCTTCATGCAGCAACCCGAGTTTGCGCAGATGCAGCATCACTTCCGGTACGCCACCGGCCATAAAGGCCCGGACGGTCGGGTGGTAGTCAGGTCCATTAGGTAACACGCTAACCAGGCGCGGCACTTTACGGTTGATGGCCATCCACTGCTCAACGGTCGGCGCTTTGCAGCCCGCCGCATGGGCAATCGCAGGAATGTGCAGTAACAGGTTGGTTGAGCCACCAAAGGCGGCGTGTACCGTCATCGCATTCTCAATGGCTTTGTCGGTGATAATATCTTTGGTAGTCAACCCCTTGAGCTGCATCAGCAGTGCCGCACGGGCAGACTGTCTGGCAATATCCAGCCACACTTCCTGCCCAGAGGGCGCCAGCGCAGAATGGGGCAGCGCCATCCCCAACCCTTCGGCCACCACCTGTGAGGTACCGGCCGTACCGAGGAACTGACAGCCGCCCCCCGGAGAGGCGCAAGCCCGGCAGCCCAGTTCAGCCGCCTCTTTCAGGCTCAGTTCCTGATTGGCAAAACGGGCACCAATCGTCTGGATTTTACCGGCATCCTCACCGTGCGTCGGCGGCAACGTTGCGCCACCGGGCACAATAATGGTCGGTAAATGGTGCGTCGCCGCCAGCGCAATCATCATCGCGGGCAGACCTTTGTCACAGGTTGCCACGCCAATTACCGCTTTGCGGGTCGGCAAGGAGCGAATCAGCCGCCGAAACACCATCGCGGCATCATTGCGGTAGGGCAAGGAATCAAACATGCCGGTTGTCCCCTGCGAGCGGCCATCGCAGGGATCGCTGACATAAGCGGCAAACGGCACGCCATTCTCTTTGGCGATGGTTTCAGCGGCGGCACGCATCTGCAAACCGATTTCCCAGTGCCCGGTATGGTATCCCAACGCAATCGGGCGACCATCTTCTGCGCGAATTCCCCCTTGCGTACCGAGGATCAGCACTTCGGTGCCGAGCAGGCGGTTTGGGTCCCAGCCCATTCCCGCATTCAGCGTTAAACCAAAAATATTGCCGCTGGGTGAATCCACCAGCATTTCTGGTGTTAACGGCAGCGCCCCGGCCGGGCCTTCCGCGTGCGTCTTGATATTGTAGATGCCGGGATCTGCGCTATTAAAGATAACGTTAAGCGACATGATGGGAACTCCTTAATGGCCCGTATGCCTTACCCAAAAATACAACCGAAAAACCATTATCCTGCCGATGGCGCTATTTGGCTGTTAAGCCATCGGCACTTGATGCACGTTATCTACGCCAGCGAAATATTTCGTTCCGTTTTTGCGTCAAAGATATGGCACTTATCCATGTCAAACTGGAAATAGACCGTCTTATGCATCGCGCTGGCGATAATCACTCTGGCCTGTTCGGAAGGCATACGGCAGGTCAGTTCGAAATTATCCACTTTCAGATACATAAAGAATTCGTGGCCCATGTTTTCCACGCGAATCAATTCCCCCTGAGAGTGACTTTCCGCAAACGGGGTTAATGAGACGCTGACATATTCCGGGCGCACGCCAAAAAACACGTCCTGACCGAGATACGCGCGAACGTTATCCTGCTGTGCGGCATTGAGCGCCAGCGTGGAATTTCCGACCACCAATGCCACCTGCCCGTCCCGCTCCACCAGTTTGCTCGGTTTGATGTTCATTTCCGGCGCACCAATAAACCCTGCCACGAACATATTCTTCGGGTAGTGGTACAGGTTGTCCGGCGTATCCACCTGCATGATATGGCCCAGCTTCATCACGCAGATGCGATCGCCCATGGTCATCGCTTCGGTCTGGTCGTGGGTTACATAGACACTGGTGGCGGGTTTACCGCTTTTCTTTAACTGCTTGTGCAGGTCAGAAATACGGATACGCATCGAAGCACGCAGCTTGGCGTCCAGGTTGGATAACGGTTCATCAAACAGGAACACATCCGGCTTTTTCACGATAGCGCGACCGACAGCAACGCGCTGCGCCTGACCACCGGACAACTGGCGCGGCAGACGATCCATCAGCTCTTCCAGTTCCAGAATTTTGGCGGCTTCATTAACCTGCTCGTCGATCTTCTCTTTCGGCAATTTTGCCAGCTTCAGACCGAATGCCAGGTTCTCACGCACCGTCATATGGGGGTAGAGCGCATAGTTCTGGAACACCATTGCAATACCGCGATCTTTCGGCACCAGATTATTCACGATGCGCTCACCGATACGCACTTCACCGCCGCTGATGGTTTCCAGACCTGCCAGCATGCGCAGGGTCGTGGATTTGGCACAGCCGGAGGGTCCGACAATCACCATGAACTCACCGTCTTTGATAGTCAGGTCGATGCCATGCACCGCCTTGAAACCGTTGGAGTAGACTTTTTCCAGTTTGTTGAAAACGACTTCAGCCATGATAAATCCTCAATTAACCTTTAATTCCGCTGCTGGTGACGCCCTGTACGAAGTAGCGTTGAGCAAAGAAGAAAATAATGATGGACGGCAGAATAGAGATACTCGCCATCGCCAGAATTTCATTCCACGGCGCGCCTTCCGTCACGTCGATGGACATTTTCAGCGCCAGTGCAATCGGGTACTTATCCACGCTATAGACGTAGATCAGCGGGCCGATAAAGTCGTTCATCGACCACATGAACTGGAACAACGCCACAGAAATAATGGCCGGTTTGAGGATCGGTACTACCACATACCACAGCACCTGAAAGGAGTTACAGCCATCGATCTGGGCGGCTTCTTCCATATCACGCGGCACACCGCGCAGGAACTGAATCAGCATGAAGACAAAGAACCCCTGCGTGGCGAAGGCACAAGGGATATACAACGGCATATAGCTGTTCAGCATGCCCATTTCACGGAACATAACGTATTGGGGGATCAACAACACCGTGCTGGGCAACAACATGGTGGTTATCAATGTGCCAAACCAGAAATTCTTCCACGGGATCTCAAAGCGAGCAAAACCATAGGCGACGATAACCGACGAGACAATGGTTAAAATCACTTTTGGAATCACATACTTGAGTGTATTTATCATGTAGTGACCAAAATTATATTCCGTCCCGGTTTTCCAGCCGCGAACAAAACCGTCACTGGTGGGATTCTCCGGCCACAACCCCAGCGTGGTGAAGATCTCGTGGTTCGGTTTAAACGACGCCGAAAACATCCACACCAACGGATAAAGCATCAGCAGGCCGACAATCAGCAGAATGGTGTAGCGAATGCTGGCATTGACGCGTTCACGGCGTAACGTCCGGCGCACTTCTGCCGCGGCAATCGCTTCGGCGGACGACACGCCCGCGTGGCCCTGAGGTAAATCAGCCATTTTTGCCCCCTTTATCGGCAGAGTAGAACACCCAGTATTTCGATGATTTAAACGCCACCGACGCAAAGATAGCGACAACCAGGAACAGTACCCACGCCAATGCCGCACCATAGCCCATATCAAAATATTTAAACGCGGTATCATAGATATAGAGCGAGAACAGGTAGGTATAGTGGGTTGGCCCCCCTCCGGTTATCACATAGGGCGCGGTAAACTCTTGGAACGCCTGGGTAGTCTGCATAATAAAGTTAAAGAAGATCACCGGCGTAATCAGCGGCACGGTCACTTTGATAAACATCTGCCATTTGGTGGCGCCGTCAATCATCGCCGCCTCGTACTGCGATTGCGGCACGTTTTGCAAGGCGGCCAGGAAAATCACCATCGCGGAGCCAAACTGCCAGACGCGCAGTAAGGTTACCGACATCAGCGCCAACGACGGTTCGCCCAGCCAGTTCACCGCTTCAATGCCGAGAATGCCAAGGAAACTGTTCAACAACCCATCGATGGCAAACAGAGCGCGCCACAGCACGGCAATCGCCACGCTGCTGCCAAGAATCGACGGAATATAATAGGCAGTACGGAAAAAACCGATACCGCGCAGTTTGAAGTTAAGAACGAACGCAATGCCTAATGCAAACGCCAGTTTCAACGGAATGGTCAGAAAAACATAGGCAAAGGTTACCCCCATGGATTTCCAAAATAAGGCGTCTTCCGTCAACATATAACGGTAATTTTCCACCCCGTTGAATACCGGCGGATTCATTAAATCATATTCAGTAAAGCTCAGTACAAACGATGAGACAAAGGGGAATGCCGTAAATATCAACAGCCCTATAATATAGGGTGAGACATAGGCCAGACCCAATAGCTTGTTTTCATTCATGGGTACTTACCTGTTGAGATGTAACAGAGTAATATTATTTACCCTGTTACAAATAAAAGCCCTGGTGTTGAATATCCCCGCGGATTGACTCATATCAGCGGGAACGTGCGTAACACATTAAAAAAGTACTCTTGTCGCCGGGTGAAGATACGTCATACACCCGGCGTTATTTTTTTGCAGAAAATCGATGTTTTCTGTCAGATTTAATTACATACCATCAGATAATTCTTTTCAGTACACGTTCACCTGCTTTCGGGAAACCGGTAGCAACGTCTTCGATAGACAGTTTTCCATAATCATATTGCTGGAGATAATCCAGGAATACTGACAGCAGTTTTTGGTTCTCAAAATAAGAGGAGACTTTCACATCGCCAGTCAGTTTATTCACTTGCTCCAAAGACTGAGCTTGAATATCACCGCTTTTCAAGATGCCCTCTTTTTCCAACGTCGCTACAGCGATTTTGCTCAGCGGAATACCACGTTGCAGCCCCATGGTTTTGATACCGGCAGGATCGTTAAGCATGTAGTTAATGAACTTGGCCGCTTCTTCTGGGTTTTTGGTGCTATTACCGATAGAGAAAATCTGCGAAGGTTTAAAGAACAAACCGGAATCTTTCGCCCCTGGCAGCATCGGGTACGGCCCCAGCACTAACTTTGACGGCGCTTTGAGGCTGTCGGCGTAGGTGCCTTCTGTGGTCCAGATGTAGGTTCCACCCAGTTTGCCTTCCAGCCACGGGCGGATCTCCCAGGCGTTGGCTTTACCGAAAGCGGTAAAATACTTCATGGAAGGAATAACGTGGTTATCCACCAGCTTTTTATACAAGCCGAAGAATTCCAGCCACTGTTCCGGCGTGTAATTAAACTGCTTTTTCTCTTCATCGATCATGGCGATGTTGTATTTCTGCACCATGTATGAATTGAGGAAGGTCAGAATCGAGGTATCCACCGCGCCGAGGAAGAACGGATAATAGTCATCTCCCAGTTTGCTTTTAAATACCGGACCGGCTTTCAGGATATCATCCCAGGTTTGCGGGTATTCCAACCCAGCCTGCTGCCAGACGTTTGCGTTGTAGTACATTAAACGGGCAGTAAGCGCGATAGGAATACCGTTCAGCTTTCCGCCACGCGTTGCCAGATTTTTACCCTGCTCGGAAAACTGACTCAAATCAATGTACTGAGACAATTTATTCAGATCGTAAAACCCTTCACCATTTTTGGAGAAAAGCTCTAACCAGTTCCAGTTAATCTGCATCACATCGGGCTCTGTTGAGCCTGCAAGCTGAGTACTGGCGCGGGAAAGATAGCCATCCCACCCGCTGGGTTCTGCTTTTATCGTGACAGTAGGATGTAGCACTTTATATTGTTCGATGGTGGCGCGCGTCGCTTCATGGCGTTGGTTCCCTCCCCACCATGAGAAACGCATTTCAGTGTCAGCGTGGCTCAGCGCTGGCGACAACATCATCAACAAAGCGGAATAACGCAGGAGCTTTTTCATTTTCATTTATATCATTCTCCATCATTGATACGTATTGGCAATGTCAGGCATTTATCCGCAGAGTCATATGAAGAAGACCTATTAAGACTCACTGCGTGTAGGGTGCGGATAAAAATCTGTTCTTAAGTATCGCGATACCCTAAATAATTCGAGTTGCAGGACAAAACGTTTACGTTTTGAACAGCGCTTGCGCTGGCCCTTTAGGGCGAGGCTCATTTATGAGTCTCGTAATGCGGCAAGGGAGCGAATCCCGATGCGCTTATATAAGTAAGCGATTCGGGTAAGCGAGTGCAGCCAACGCACATGCAGCTTGAAGTATGACGGGTATATCTATTGGCCTTCCATGTCCTCCGATATTTTCCCCTGTGTAAGATTGACCATCTGGATAGATGGCCAATCATGTTAAATAACCACCTACTTACGCGGTGGCAGTTTTACCGCCAGATCCTTAATCCGCACCGGCAATTCAGTACGCAAAGAGCGGTTGGCCGCAATACCGGTCAGAATGGACAGTGCGCCATCCTGATAATCCGCAGCGCGGTTCAGCGGGTCAGGTTCCGATGTGCCAAACAGATCGCGCAGCATCACATCATCACCGCCGCCGTGTCCGCCAACGCCTTGCACCACGGGCACCACATACGGTTCGTCAAACATCGGGAACACTTTGATTTCACAACCGCGCAGTGCGCCTTCATCGGATTTTTTGCCGCCGCCGTTCACGTAGGATTTTTCGACCAGCTTCATCTCGATACGCCCACGGCTGCCGTTAAACACCACGTTCAGCCCTTCCCACGGCAGATAGGCATTCAGCGAGTAGGTCATGATGGCTTTGCTTTTGTAGCGCACGATCACGCCAAGCGTATCTTCGATATTGATGCCATCGTCAAACACGCTCTTATCGCGGTAATAACCATCCTCATGCTCGGCGTTGAGGTACAGCGACGTCAGTTGCTTGCTGTCTTTCATGTGCAATGCAAAGGGATCGTTGGCCGCTACCTCGCTGCCATGGGAACGGTTATAAAACTCGGTCACGCCGCGTTCTTCCGCATTGGCTTTGCCGTAAAAACGCAAATCGCCCTGTGCATAGACGGTTTCCGGTTCAGAGTTGAGCCAGAAATTGACCAGATCGAAGTGGTGCGTGGATTTATGGACTAACAGGCCGCCGCTGTTACGTTTGTCGCGGTGCCAACGGCGGAAATAATCTGCGCCGTGTTCGGTATTCAGCAGCCATTCAAAATGCACGGAATAGACTTCACCGATAATATTGGCGGCAATCAGTTCACGAATCTTGCTGTGATGGGGTGCATAACGGTAGTTAAAGGTAACGCGCAGGCTACGCCCGGTGCGCGCGACGGCATCGATAATTTCCTGACACTTCTCTTCATCAATGGTCATGGGTTTTTCACTGATAACATCACAGCCCAGTTCCATAGCGCGCACAATATAGTGATGGTGCGTGCGGTCAATGGAAGTGACGATGACAAAATCAGGACGCGTTTCCGCGATCATTTTATCGAATTCATCCGCCTTGTACGTTGGCACGGACTGATGCTCAAACTCGCCAATCATGGCGTTGGCATAATCCATTCGCGTTTGGTTGCTGTCGCAAAAGGCGACCAGACGACCTTCCTGACGGTAATCACGCGCTATTGCGGTCAGGAACAGACCGGAGCGGCCCCCCGTCCCCACTAAGGCATACTTTTTCATAACGACTCCGTAGTTATTAACTGCTTTCACTGGTGTGAACCCTGGCTGAGCATCACCTTGGATCTAAAAAAACGGTATCCCGATATCATTTTCTGTAGCGAATAGCTGACAGCCTGTAACAAGCGCTATCTAATGTGTTGACAGCATCCTATCCGCTCGCTATATTTTCCATATATGGAAATCATTTTTTATATATGGAATTTAAAGTCAGTATAGTGGTCAACAATAAGGTGCACAAGATGAAAAAAAAGCCAGAAACCTGCGTGACGTCTCAAATCATCGAGAAAAACGCCGCTGACAACCCAGAAGCACATGCACCTGTTGACGCTAGCGATGCCCTTTCTCTCGCGACAAAATCCACCGCACCGGCGTTAACCAAAGGGTTTGCGATACTCAATCTGATTGCCAGGGAGCCGGGGCTTAACCTGACGGCGATAAAAGACCGTCTGGGGCTTCCCAGCAGCAGTTGCCACCATCTGGTAACGACGCTATGCCAACTGGGTGCCTTACAGCAGCAACCCGTGCAGGGGGGATATATTCTGGGGCTGAAGCTGTTTGAACTGGGTACTATCGCCGCCAATCAACGACGTATTGAAGAATTTGCCCTGCCCGCGTTGAAAGCATTAGCGCAGGAACTTCAGTTGACGTGCCATCTGGGCGTGATGGAAGGGAGCGAAGCGGTTTATCTTTTGAAGGTTGAAGGCAACAGCAGCATTCAGGTTAATACCTGGGTTGGAAAACGCCTTTCATTGCACAGCTCCTCACTGGGCAAGGTACTGCTTGCCTGGTTACCGGAACAGGCGTTGGAAAAAAAACTCAGTCATATCGGCTGGCAAACGAAAACTGCCAGCACGCTGACCACTCCAGAAGCCTATCGCCAACATCTCATCAGTGTCCGTCAGCAGGGATGGGCGTTTGATAACGAAGAAGATATCGTCAATATTCGTTGCCTTGCCGCGCCGATAACCGACAGCAGCGGGCAGGTCATTGCCGCTATTAGTGCGGTTGGCACGGTGCTGGATATCGATCCGGAAAAGTTACAGTGGATTATCGATCCGCTGTGCCGCACCGCCGCCCATATCTCCCGGCAGTTAGGGAAGTAAATCAGGCATAAAAAAACGGCGTCGATAAGACGCCGTTTTATACGATTAAACGCTAAGACTTACTTCAGCAACGCGCTGGCTTTTGCCACCACGTTATCCACCGTAAAGCCAAACACCTCGAACAGTTTTTCCGCCGGAGCCGATTCGCCGAAGCTCGTCATGCCCACAATCGCGCCGTTCAGGCCAACATACTTGTACCAGTAGTCGGCAATCCCCGCTTCGATCGCCACGCGCGCGCTGACCGCTTTCGGCAGCACCGCTTCGCGGTAGGCCGCATCCTGCTTGTCGAATGCATCGGTGGACGGCATGGAAACCACGCGCACCTTGTGGCCCTGTGCGCTCAGCACGTCGCTGGCGGCAACCGCCAGCTCGACTTCTGAGCCGGTGGCAATCAGGATCAGGTCTGGTTGACCGTCGCTGTCTTTCAGCACGTAAGCGCCTTTCGCCACGTCCGCCAGTTGCTGCGCGGTGCGTGCCTGTTGGGCCAGGTTTTGACGCGACAGGATCAGCGCCGTCGGGCCATCCTTACGCTCGATGGCGTATTTCCACGCCACCGCGGTTTCTACCTGATCCGCCGGACGCCAGGTGCTCATGTTTGGCGTCACGCGCAGGCTCGCCATTTGCTCTACCGGCTGGTGCGTCGGGCCGTCTTCACCCAGACCGATGGAGTCATGGGTGTAAACGTAGATGCTGCGGATTTTCATCAGCGCAGCCATGCGCACCGCGTTACGGGCGTATTCCACAAACATCAGGAAGGTCGCGGTATACGGCAGGAAGCCGCCGTACAGCGCCAGACCGTTGGCGATGGCGGTCATGCCGAACTCGCGCACCCCGTAGTGGATGTAGTTGCCTGCCGGGTCTTTATCCAGCGAGACCGAGCCGGACCAGATGGTCAGGTTGCTCGGTGCCAGGTCAGCGGAGCCGCCAAGGAATTCCGGCAGCAGCTTGCCGTAGGCTTCCAGCGCGTTCTGCGAGGCTTTGCGGCTGGCAATTTTCGCCGGGTTGGCTTGCAGCTCTTCAATGAATTTCTGGGCATCCGCCTGCCAGTTGGCCGGCAGGTCGCCGACGGTGCGGCGTTTGAATTCGGCAGCCAGTTCCGGATAGGCCCTGGCATAGGCGGCAAACGTCTCGCTCCAGGCACTCTCTTTCTGCGTACCAGCGGCCTTGGCATCCCAGGCGGCATAGATATCGGCCGGGATTTCAAACGGCGGGTATTTCCAGCCCAGCTGTTCGCGTGAAGCGGCCACTTCGGCGTCACCCAGCGGCGCGCCGTGGGAATCGTGCGTACCGGCCTTGTTCGGTGAACCGAAACCAATCACGGTTTTGCACATCAGCAGGGACGGTTTGTCCGTCACCGCGCGCGCCTGTTCGACAGCGCGGGTGATGGCATCGGCGTCATGACCGTCGACCCCACGCACCACGTGCCAGCCGTAGGCTTCAAAACGTGCTGCGGTGTCATCGGTAAACCAGCCTTCCACGTGACCGTCAATGGAGATGCCGTTGTCATCATAGAATGCCACCAGCTTGCCCAGCTTCAGGGTCCCGGCCAGCGAACACACCTCGTGGGAAATGCCTTCCATCATGCAGCCATCACCCATGAACACATAGGTGAAGTGGTCAACGATATCGTGACCCGGGCGGTTGAACTGCGCCGCCAGCGTGCGTTCTGCCAGCGCCATGCCGACCGCGTTGGCGATACCCTGCCCGAGCGGGCCGGTGGTGGTTTCCACGCCGTCGGTGTAGCCGTACTCCGGGTGCCCCGGTGTTTTGGAATGCAGTTGGCGGAAGTTCTTGAGCTCTTCAATCGGCAGGTTGTAACCGGTGAGGTGCAGCAGGCTGTAAATGAGCATGGAAGCGTGACCGTTGGAAAGGACGAAACGGTCGCGGTTGGCCCAGTGGGGGTTAGCCGGGTTGTGATTAAGGTAATCGCGCCACAGGACTTCGGCGATATCTGCCATACCCATGGGTGCGCCCGGGTGACCGGATTTGGCTTTTTGCACGCCGTCCATGCTGAGTGCACGGATGGCGTTGGCAAGTTCTTTACGAGAGGACATGCTTTACTCCAGATCGGATTGAACAGATGTCTTGCCAAACATACGTTTAATAATCAATACGTTAGCCAGGAAGACCAAAGAGAGATGGCTATAAATGTACATGAAAATGCGGGCGATTGCACATGGAACCATTGGCGAAATAAGAGGATTTCATGGCTATTTTGCGCCAAACAGGATTTTAACTATCATACATGCAACAAAGCCTGCTGAAAGTGCGAGTGAATTCGCCGTTTTCCGATATTAAGACCATTTGATTTCCTCTACTTTGAAACCGAGTTTCATCATAGTGGTCGATAAAAAAGAACATCGCTTCTGCCTTACCGTAAGCAGAACCTGCATGTGTCCGAAAACCAGTGAGGAAAATAAGGGTATGAGGATCAGAACACCGCTGTTAGCTCTGACTATCACCGGCCTGCTGAGCGGCTGTCAAAATCTGGATAACAACACGCTGATGCAATCTGGGGTGCAGGCGTTTCAGGCGGCAACACTGAGCGATGCGCAAGTTAAAACGCTCAGCGAACAGTCTTGTGCACAAATGGATAAAGAGGCCAACATCGCCCCCGCCGATAGCCGCTATACAAAACGACTGAACAACATCGCCGATGCTCTTGGGCACGATATCAATGGTACTCCCGCCAACTATAAGGTGTACCTGACCAAAGACGTGAATGCCTGGGCAATGGCCAATGGCTGTATCCGCGTCTACAGCGGGTTAATGGATATCATGACGGACAATGAAGTTGAAGGCGTGTTGGGGCATGAAATGGGGCATGTGGCACTAGGTCATAACCGTAAGGCGATGCAGGTTGCTTACGCTACCAGCGCCGCCCGCACTGCTGTCGCCTCGGCGGGCGGCGTAGCGACCTCGTTATCGCAATCCCAGTTGGCGGATATGGGAGAACAGTTGGTGAATGCCCAGTTTTCGCAAACGCAAGAGCGTCAGGCCGACGACTACTCTTTCGACTTGTTAAAACGGCGCGGTATAGACCAACAAGGGTTAGCCAGCAGCTTTGAGAAATTGGCCAAACTGGATGCGGGTCGACAAAGCAGCATGTTTGATTCACACCCTGCCGCCGAAGAACGCGCACAACACATTCGCGATCGTATCGCCGCAGGTAAGTAACCCAACCGATACGCTCACCGCAGCGAAGTATCACATCGGTATGTCGCTGCGATTATCTGCTGGAGGGATTGCTCCCACGTTATTTATTTGTCCTTAACAGGTAATCCATTTGGCTTATAGGGGCAATTCATAATAACGGTGGTGCTCCCTCTGACGGCAGAATAAATAAAAGGTTTTCATCTTCATCAACGCCCCGTTATCATTTCAATAAATAAAAGTAATTAATTATTAAAATTCAATCAATTATAGTAATTAATTATTTCGTCAATACCTATTAATTCAATAGCATAACACGCTGTATTTTCAATACATTATATTTTTTAATAGGAAAATTCCCTAAATTTGATATGATGGTTACGCGAGAATCATAGAAATTTATCAATTTTATCATTGAGATAGGGTGATTATTTTCTTTAGTCCTATTTTTGAGAGAGTGGACCTGTAAAACAGATAAATATTTCAAGTTATTTCACAGTAATTTTGGGATGGCTACTCCGACGAGCACAATATTGACAACAATATTTGAGATATGTTTTTTTTAAATAAACTCATAAAGTCAAAACACCATGGATGTGAGAATTTTTAGCAAATGCAACTTTACGCTTGTCGGCCTACGTGAAATTTTTTCACGTGTTTCTGCGCTGCATGTAAAGTCTGCGAATCGATTTACATTGATACCCCAGGGAAGAAAAAAATGCATTTTTATCATCGATGGCGCAAGTGAAGGCTTCGAGGAATACTACACATCGATAAAATGTCACTTCTATGACATTGTTTCTGTTTTCATCATTATCAATAATTCAAACCATGAGCCCGTTTGCATTGATGAAAAAACGGTGCTTATTCCTAAATCAACGCCCATCAGCTACTTTTCTAACGTATTGAATATAGAAGAAATCCATGAGCGTGGTGCCGCTCAACCCGTTAAACTCTCTAAATCCGAGCATGCGGTATTTCGGTACTGGAGCGAGGGGTATTCACCAGACGTGATCGCGGAACGGGTGGGCATTAATAAAAAGTCAGTACTGAACAGCAAAGCACGGCTGTTAAACAAATACGGCGTGCACGATAAGAACTCTCTGCTACTGATTGCCAGCATCCTGTTTAAGCGAAAAATGATTAAACTGGGTGAAAACAGCGAAAACGCATCTTAAGCGTGCTGGATGTGGTAAACGGGGATAAAAAAGGAGGCTATCGCCTCCTTTTTTTATGCCTTCTGATTAGGCATCTTCCAGATAAGTATAGCCATACAGGCCGCTTTCGAACTCATCCAAGAACTGCGACTGAATGTCAGCAGGCAGGTTGGTCTCCTTCACCTGATCGCGGAAACGGGCCATCAGCACCCCGGGATCCAACTGGACATATTCCAGCATGTCTGCCACCGTATTGCCTTCATCAGACTCTTCCAGTTCGATAGAGCCATCCTGGAACACGTAGACATCCACCGTCGCCGTATCACCAAACAGGTTATGCATGTTGCCCAGAATTTCCTGATAGGCACCAATCATAAAGAAGCCTAGCAGCGGCGGATTTTCCGGATCATAAGGCGGCATGGGCATAGTGGTTGCGATACCATCACCATCGATGTAATGGTCGATCGTCCCGTCCGAGTCACAAGTAATATCCAGCAGGACGGCGCGGCGCTCAGGCAGTTTGTCCAGACCTTCTAGCGGCAGCACAGGGAACAGTTGATCGATCCCCCACGCATCCGGCATTGACTGGAACAACGAAAAATTCACATACAACTTATCCGCCATGCGTTCCTGCAACTCGTCAATAATCGGACGGTGTGCGCGATTGCTGGGATCAAGTTGCTGCTGGATCTGCTGGCAGATGCTGAGGTAGAGCTGCTCCGCTTTTGCACGCTGCGTCAGGTTTAACATCCCGTGCGTATATTGGGTATGCACATCATGCAAATCCATCTGGCTATCGTGCAACCATTCACGCAAGGAACGCCGCGTTCCTGGCATTTTGATCTCCTGCCAGGTTGACCACAAGCTTTCCAACGCACGAGGATCGTCCTCTTCCGGCGGTGTCGGCTCGCTAAACTCGTTGCGTTCCACCCCAATAATATTGGACACCAGCACCGTGTGGTGTGCAGTCACCGCACGCCCGGATTCGGTGATCACCATTGGGTGCGGCAGACCGTGCTCATTACAGGCATCGCCAATGCCCCAAATCACGTTATTGGCGTATTCGTTCAAGCCATAGTTTACCGAGCAGTCGGATTGAGAACGGGTGCCTTCATAATCCACGCCCAGACCACCGCCGACGTCGAAACACTGAATATTGACGCCCAACTTGTGCAGTTCCACATAAAAACGGGCGGATTCGCGCACGCCCGTGGCGATATCACGAATATTGGCCAACTGAGAACCGAGATGGAAGTGCAACAGTTGCAGACTGTCCAAACGCCCTGCTTCGCGCAGCATCTCGACCAGTTGCAGCACCTGCACCGCGGCCAGACCAAATTTGGATTTCTCACCGCCGCTGGATTGCCACTTGCCTGAGCCCTGCGAGGCCAGACGCGCACGCACGCCAAGACGCGGCACCACATTCAGTTGTTCGGCCTCTTCCAGCACCAGTTTAATCTCGGACATCTTCTCGATGACCAGATACACTTTGTGCCCCAATTTCTCGCCGATCAGTGCCAGACGGATGTATTCGCGATCCTTGTAACCGTTACACACGATCACAGTACGCGTCATACCCGCGTGTCCCAGCACTGCCATCAATTCAGCTTTTGAGCCTGCCTCCAACCCCAACGGTTCACCCGAATTCACCAGCGACTCAATCACACGCCGATGCTGGTTGACCTTGATGGGATACACCAGGAAATAGCCGCCTTCATAGCCAAAGGAGTCACGCGCACGACGAAACGCGGCGTTAATCGAACGCAAACGGTGTTGCAGGATTTGCGGAAAACAGAACAATGCAGGCAAACGCTGATTGTCCTGCTGCATCTCTTTCACCAACCGCGCCAAATCGACACGGGCTTCCGGCACGTCCGGATCCGGGCAGACGCTGATATGCCCCAACTCGTTCACGTCGTAATAGTTGTTGCCCCACCAGGCAATGTTGTACGTCCGTAGCATCTCGCTGGCATTGCGGTCATTCATGGCCACCTCTTGCATAGAGCGCAAATATTCACGTTTACCCGTCGCTGACGAGCCATTTTCAATCATATCGTCAGACATAACGAACCTCTCTATTCATTCCACTCATCACATTACGACCTGCCCCAAAACGCTGTGTTACGTCCATCCACGTTGATGGCGACAGCAGTGAGAAAACTGGCTGCATGCAGTATGCCGCCGTTATGTGACCTTTATTAGTGTAGTAAAACACGCTAGCAGACTCCGTCGCACCCGCGAGAGAAAACGTAACAATCCGTGCCTGCGCAATAAAAGCGGCAGCACACGCGTTGGGTTACACACCTAAAAAATATGAGAAAGACAACGCACGCAAACGCGGCAAAAACCCTGAGCATGGGCGTATCAGCCTGCCCGGGAGTCCTGCGTTAAGCTCATGGACACGCGACTTCGGGAAACAGCAGAGTGAGAAGAAAAAAAGAAAGGCTGAGTATTTGACGCCGATACGTCAAAAGAAACCTGTTGCGAATGCAACGGACTCGGCAAACCGTGGATCATTAAACCTATCACCTCCGTGCCGCCGCAACGATTGCGGTCAGGCTATGGGTCAAAACAGAGCACGTATACCCTATTCCGCTACGCTTTACGGCACACAGCGACCGCTCGCCGTTTATACCGATATGTGGGGGGAAAAGCAAAATGAAAATCACATTTCGACGGGCTAAACGGAAAAAAAATGACAATACCAAATTTCGATGATAGCCGCACGGAAATAAAAAACCGCTGGTAATCCGTCCGCCAAGTGACCTAGAATAGCCATCCAGATGTTAATCCATCTATACTGTTTTACTGACACACCGCGACTACTACAGCATTTGCTTTGAAGGTATAAAACGCATGGCTAAACACCTTTTTACGTCGGAATCCGTTTCTGAAGGGCATCCGGACAAGATTGCAGACCAGATCTCTGATGCGGTTCTTGACGCCATTTTGGAACAAGACCCTAAGGCACGTGTCGCCTGTGAGACTTACGTGAAAACCGGTATGGTGTTAGTGGGCGGTGAGATCACCACCAGCGCCTGGGTGGATATTGAAGAGATCACCCGTCGTACAGTGCGTGAGATTGGCTACGTCAACTCCGAGATGGGGTTTGATGCCAACTCCTGCGCTGTGTTAAGCGCCATCGGTAAGCAATCGCCGGATATCAATCAGGGCGTCGATCGCAGCGATCCGCTGGAACAAGGCGCAGGCGACCAAGGGCTGATGTTCGGTTATGCCACCAATGAAACCGATGTGCTGATGCCGGCGCCTATCACCTACGCTCACCGTTTGGTACAGCGTCAGGCTGAAGTGCGCAAGAACGGCACGCTGCCGTGGCTGCGCCCGGATGCAAAAAGCCAGGTTACCTTCCAATATGATGACGGCAAGATCGTCGGTATCGACGCGGTGGTCCTGTCAACACAGCACGCAGAAGATATTGCGCAAAGCGCTTTGCATGAAGCGGTGATGGAAGAGATCATCAAGCCGGTTCTGCCGTCTGAATGGCTCTCTGCCAGCACCAAATACTTTATCAACCCGACAGGCCGTTTTGTTATCGGTGGCCCGATGGGTGACTGCGGTTTAACCGGTCGCAAGATTATCGTGGATACCTACGGCGGTGCCGCACGTCACGGCGGCGGTGCGTTTTCCGGCAAAGACCCGTCCAAAGTTGACCGCTCTGCGGCCTACGCTGCGCGCTACGTGGCGAAGAACATCGTCGCGGCGGGCTTGGCCGATCGCTGTGAGATTCAGGTTTCCTACGCCATCGGCGTGGCCGAGCCGACCTCAATCATGATCGAAACCTTTGGCACTGAAAAAATCCCGGCAGAGCGTCTCACTCAATTGGTACGTGAGTTCTTCGATCTGCGTCCTTACGGGTTGATCCAAATGCTCGATCTGCTGCACCCAATTTACCAGGAAACTGCCGCTTATGGCCACTTTGGCCGCGAGCACTTCCCGTGGGAAAAAACCGACAAGGCCGCACAACTGCGCGCGTCTGCCGGTCTGTAACCACCGCAAGGCATTCCTCTCCGACCTACGGCGGGAGAGGAATGCGCCTTTCAGTTGCATCCTGTTTTGCCTCGTTCTATCCTCAATGCCATGAACTCGCCTCGCATTCCTATCGCGCTCCACCACGCTGTCATGCACTGTCTGCGTGAACGCCTGCAATTCGCCAATCAAGCCTTAGGCAGCCAGTATTCGGAGCCCAGCGTCAGTTATCAGCAGCGCGGTGCAACCGCCGGGACTGCCTGGTTGCAGCAATGGGAGATCCGTCTGAACCCGGTGCTGTTGTTGGAAAACCAACAGGCTTTCATCGATGAGGTCGTTCCCCACGAACTGGCTCATCTGCTGGTGTATGCCCGCTTTGGCCGCGTTGCGCCCCATGGCAAAGAGTGGCGCTGGATGATGGAACAGATTCTGCAAACCCCGGCGAAACGCACACACCGCTTCGCCACCGCCTCCGTGCAGGGCAAAACCTACCCTTACCGTTGCGCCTGTCAGCAGCACCAGTTGAGCGTGCGTCGCCATTACCGCGCCCAACGCGGCGATGCCACCTATCGCTGTCTGAAGTGCGGTAAACCACTCCAGTTTGACGCCATGCCACCAACCTGAGCTTTTATTCTCACGCCACGATAAAACGCACAGTATCCATTTGCGCGATAGGTCGACGTTCGCTACTCTGCGCGTTTTACGCCAATGGGTAGATTTGGAACATGCTTCGCAACATTCTTGTTATTTCCACACTGAGTGGTGCGCTGTTTTCGGCGTTTGCCGCAGCGCAAACCATCAACAATTTCACTCAGGCTAAAGCCGTGGCTGCGCAAATTCATCAGGATGCCCCCGGCTCCTTCTATTGTGGCTGCCGTATTTCCTGGGACGGTAAAAAAGGCACCCCTGACCTCGCCTCCTGCGGTTATACCGTGCGCAAAAACGCCGATCGCGCACAACGTATCGAGTGGGAACACGTGGTGCCTGCCTGGCAGTTCGGTCATCAACGTCAATGCTGGCAAGAGGGCGGTAGAAAGAACTGTACCCGCGATGAAGTGTATCGCGACATGGAAACCGATCTGCACAACCTGCAGCCCAGTATTGGCGAGGTGAATGGCGATCGCGGTAACTTCATGTATGGTCAATGGAACGGCGGCGAAGGCCAGTACGGCCAATGCGCGATGAAGATCGATTTCAAAAACCAACTGGCAGAACCCCCCGAACGCGCACGTGGAGCCATCGCCCGGACCTATTTTTACATGCGCGATCGCTACCAACTGCGGCTTTCCAGCCAGCAAACCCAGCTATTTACCGCATGGGACAAGCGCTACCCGGTGACGTCTTGGGAATGTACCCGTGACCAGCGCATCGCCGAGCAGCAGGGGAATCATAATCCTTACGTTCAGCAGGCTTGCCAGCGCTAGTTCCACTACCTACTATAGAGCGTTCAACCAACGCCGCAGACCACGAGATGTGCTGCGGCGATAGCGTAACAACATCGCCGCCAGACACGCGCTTGTGAATCACCGAAGGCCAAGATAGACCTATGCGAATACCGCGTATTTTTCACCCTGCGACCGTACCGCTCACGGGGGATGACATCGAATTGAGTGAGGATGCCGCCAATCATGTGGGCCGCGTGCTGCGCATGAATCCGGGTGATGCGTTGCAACTTTTTGACGGCAGCAACCACGTTTTTGCCGCTGAGATCCTGTCGGTCAGTAAAAAGCAGGTTATCGTCCGCACACAGCCCGGCGTTTGGCAGGACAAAGAATCACCGCTCCATCTGCATCTGGGCCAAGTGATGTCGCGCGGTGAGAAGATGGAGTTCACCGTGCAAAAATCCATTGAGCTTGGGGTGAATGTCATCACACCGCTGTTTTCTGAACGCTGCGGCGTGAAGCTGGACGGTGAGCGGCTAGAGAAAAAAATCGCGCAGTGGCAAAAAATCGCCATCGCCGCCTGTGAGCAGTGTGGCCGAAACCAGATACCTGAAATCCGGCCTGCTATGTCGCTCGAAGCGTGGTGCTCCGAGCACGATGAAGCGCTGAAATTGAATTTACACCCGCGTGCGACGCACAGCATCAATACGCTGCCTGCAACGCTCTCACGCGTTCGGTTACTCATTGGCCCTGAAGGGGGCCTGTCTGCCGATGAGATTGCGATGACGGCCCAGCACCACTTCACCGACATTCTGTTGGGGCCGCGCGTTTTACGTACTGAAACGACTGCACTTACCGCCATTACCGCCTTGCAGGTGCGTTTTGGCGATGTGGGGTAAAGGAGAAAAACCATGATCAAGCTCGGCATCGTGATGGATCCCATCGAGTCCATCAACATCAAGAAAGACACCAGCTTTGCCATGCTGCTGGAAGCGCAACGCCGCGGTTATGAGCTGCATTACATGGAGATGAACGACCTCTATCTTCATGCCGGTGAAGCCCGTGCCACCACGCGTCGTCTCAGCGTACAGTACGACTATGATGGCTGGTACGATTTTCACGGCGAGCAGGATATCGCCCTGCACGAACTGGATGCGGTCCTGATGCGTAAGGATCCGCCGTTCGATACCGAATTCATCTATGCCACCTATATCCTGGAGCGGGCAGAAGAAAAAGGCACGCTGATCGTCAACAAGCCGCAAAGCCTGCGTGACTGTAACGAAAAGCTGTTTACCGCCTGGTTCCCACACCTGACGCCGGATACGCTGGTCACGCGCCGCGCCGACAAGCTGCGTCAGTTCCACCAGCAGCATGGCGATGTGATTCTCAAACCGCTGGATGGTATGGGCGGCGCGTCGATTTTCCGGTTGAAACAGGATGACGCTAACGTTTCAGTCATCATCGAAACCCTGACCGAACACGGCCAGCGCTACTGCATGGCGCAAAACTATCTGCCCGCCATCAAAGACGGTGACAAACGCATTCTGGTGGTGGATGGCGAACCCGTACCTTATTGCCTGGCGCGTATCCCGAAAAGCGGTGAAACGCGCGGTAATCTGGCCGCAGGCGGACGCGGTGAAGCCCGCCCGCTGACGGAAAGTGATTGGCAAATCGCTCGCGCGGTGGCACCTACGTTGAAACAGAAAGGGCTGATTTTTGTCGGTCTTGACGTCATCGGCGATCGACTGACGGAAATCAATGTGACCAGCCCTACCTGCGTGCGGGAAATCGAAGCGGCATTTCCTGACATTTCCATCACCGGTATGCTGATGGATGCCATTGAGCGCCGCCTGGCAGATCGCCAACGTTAATGTTCCGTGCGTTAAGGTATCTTGCTGTACGGTATCCGCCCGTGGCAACACGGGCTTCTTCTTATTCCTGACAAGAGCGAATAACCACGCACAATGAATTTACAGCATCATTTTCTTATCGCCATGCCAGCCGTTCAGGATCCCGTTTTCAAACGGGCCCTAATCTATATTTTTGAGCACAATGAAGACGGCGCGATGGGGCTTATCGTCAACAAACCGATGGACCAATTTTCGGTAGAAGATATCCTGAGCAAGCTGCATATCGAACCGACGCCGCGCGATCCCGATATTCGTCTGGATAAACCGGTGTTTTCCGGTGGGCCACTGGCGGACGATCGTGGTTTTATTCTGCACACGCCGCAGTCGGGTTTTGGATCCAGCATCAGCATTTCCAGCGATGTCATGGTTACCACATCAAAAGATGTGTTGGAGACGTTGGGCACGCCGACACAGCCCCGTGACACGATGGTTGCCTTAGGGTATTCCGGCTGGGAGCAGGGACAATTGGAATCTGAGCTGCTGGAAAACGTGTGGCTCACCGCCCCGGCAGAAGCCGATATCCTGTTCCATACCCCTATCGCCGAGCGTTGGCGCATGGCGGCTAAAAGGATCGGTATCGATATCCACAATATTGTGGCCGATGCGGGGCATGCCTGATGACTAACCGAACTCTGCTAGCCTTCGATTTTGGCACCAAAAGCATTGGCGTTGCCATCGGCCAGGAGGTCACCGGCACCGCGCGAGCCCTTACCGCGTTCAAGGCGCAGGACGGCGTGCCTGACTGGAACCAGGTAGAAAAAATGCTCAACGAGTGGCAGCCTGATTTACTGGTGGTGGGATTGCCGCTGAACATGGATGGCACAGAGCAGGAATTGACCGCAAGAGCGCGTAAATTCGCCAACCGCTTACACGGGCGTTTCGGTAAACCGGTAGAACTACAGGATGAACGTCTGAGCACCGTAGAAGCACGGGCAGATCTGTTTGAACGCGGTGGGTTTCGCGCATTGAATAAAGGCCAAGTGGATGCCACCTCGGCCGTCATTATTCTGGAAAGCTGGCTTAGTCGTCAAACGCCGGGGCAGTAATTTGCCAGCGGCGTTCGTGCAAACCGTCGCTATTCGTCCGGGAACTCAGCAATGAAACGTTCCACGTCGTTCACCATGGATTCGGTGCCGACAAAGAATGGGCAGCGCTGGTGCAATTTCTCTGGCTCAATATCAAGAATACGGCGTGCGCCATCGCTGGCTTTACCGCCTGCCTGTTCAGCCAGGAATGCCATCGGGTTGCATTCGTACAGCAAGCGCAGTTTTCCTTTCGGATAGCTTGCGGTGCTCGGATACAAGTAGATGCCGCCTTTTAGCAGGTTACGGTGAAAATCCGCCACCAGTGAGCCGATATAGCGCGAGGTATAAGGACGCTGCGTTGCTTCATCCTGTTCCTGACAATACTTGATGTATTTCTTCACGCCCTGCGGGAATTTGATGTAGTTCCCTTCGTTAATCGAGTACATGTTCCCTTTTTCCGGGAAATGCACACGCTCGTGCGACAGACAGAAAACGCCCAGAGAAGGATCGTAGGTAAAGGCATGCACGCCGTGACCGGTGGTGTACACCAGCATGGTCGAGGAGCCGTACACGATATACCCTGCCGCAACCTGCTTGTTACCCGGTTGCAGGAAATCGGCTTCCGTGACCGGCGTACCCAACGGGGTAATACGACGGTAAATGGAGAAGATGGTACCAACAGATACGTTAACATCAATGTTGGAAGACCCATCCAGCGGATCCATTAACACCACATATTTGGCGTTTAGACCGCGGTCGCCTTCAAAAACGACGATCTCATCTTCTTCTTCGGAGGCAATCCCCGCCACTTCACCACGCGCTTTCAGTGCCGCTTTCAGTTTTTCATTGGCATACAGATCCAGCTTCATCTGCACTTCGCCCTGAACGTTCGACACGCCGCTGGTTCCCAGGATATCAACCAAACCAGCTTTGTTGATATCACGGTGAATAATTTTGGCGCCCAGTTTGAGTGCGGACAACAGCGCGGTCAGTTCACCGGTTGCGTGAGAGAAATCGTGCTGTTTTTCGACGATAAATTCGCCTAACGTTTTCATAACACTATTCCAGAATCTACGAATGAAAAGCGGTTTCAGTTTTCACCGCTCATGTTTGCGCATGCAGTGTAGCCCAAACAGAAAGCCGCACCTAGTCAAATCCATTTCTTATGCGTAATCCAGGCGCTAGAATACGCGAAGACTTTCAGGAACTGATGGAAAATATATGCGTATTCATATTTTGGGCATCTGCGGCACCTTTATGGGCGGTTTAGCACTGCTCGCGCGTTCACTGGGACATGAGGTCACCGGTTCGGATGCCAACGTTTATCCTCCGATGAGCACGTTGCTGGAAGAACAAGGCATCAGCCTTATTCAGGGATATGACCCGGCACAGTTAGACCCCGCGCCAGACCTGGTGATTATTGGCAACGCCATGAGTCGCGGTAACCCTTGCGTTGAGGCAGTACTGGAAAAAAGCATTCCCTACGTCTCCGGACCACAGTGGCTGCATGACGCCGTTCTGCGTGAACGCTGGGTGATTGCCGTTGCGGGCACACACGGTAAAACCACCACCGCCGGGATGGTAACCTGGATTCTTGAAGCCTGCGGCTACCAGCCCGGCTTCGTCATCGGCGGGGTTCCCGGCAATTTCACCGTTTCAGCCCGCTTGGGCGGTGGCACCTTTATGGTAGTGGAAGCCGACGAATATGACTGTGCGTTCTTCGACAAACGTTCAAAATTCGTGCACTACGCACCGCGCACGCTGATCCTGAACAACCTCGAATTCGATCATGCCGATATTTTTGACGATCTGAAAGCCATTCAGAAACAGTTCCATCATCTGGTTCGCCTGGTGCCGGGAACCGGTAAAATCATCCTTCCAGGCAGTGACTTACACCTTAAACAGGTGATGGGTATGGGCTGTTGGAGCGAGCAGGAACTGGTGGGCGATGACGGTGTCTGGAAAGCGAAAAAAGTCACGACCGATGCCAGCGAATTTCAGGTTTATCTGAACGATGAGTTGGTCGGGGAAGTACGCTGGAAGCTGGTGGGCGAGCACAACATGCATAACGCCCTGATGGCCATCGCGGCGGCGCGCCATGTCGGCGTACCCGCTGCCGAAGCCTGCCGTGCGCTGGGCGGATTTATCAACGCCCGCCGCCGCCTTGAACTGCGCGGCACCGTCAATAATATCAGCGTCTACGACGATTTTGCGCACCATCCGACGGCAATTCTTGCCACGCTGGCGGCCTTACGCAGCAAAGTGGGTGGAACGGCACGCATTCTGGCCGTGCTGGAACCGCGCTCAAACACCATGAAAATGGGCGTTATCAAGAATGAGCTGGCCCCGTCATTAGGCCGCGCAGATGAGGTGTTTCTGTTCCAACCGCAGCACATTCCGTGGCAGGTGGTGGAAGTAGCTGATGCCTGTGTACAGCCAGCACACTGGAGCGCGGACATCGACACGTTGGTCGAGATGATCGCCAAAACCGCTCAGCCGGGTGACCATATTCTGGTGATGAGTAACGGTGGGTTCGGGAATATTCACAACGCCTTATTGACGGCGTTGGAGAAGAAAGCAGCATCTGCGCAGGATGAAAGCACTACGTTGTAAAGCAAAACGAAAAGACAAAAAAGGACGGTTTCCCGTCCTTTTTTCGTTTATGCGCTTAGTGCGGTTTACGCATTACGCATCAAACGGATCGCGCAGGATCATGGTTTCGCTACGGTCAGGACCGGTGGAGATAATATCCACCGGCACGCCGGTGACTTCTTCCACGCGCTTGATGTAGTCCAGCGCAGCCTGCGGCAGTTTGCTGTGATCTTGCACACCGAAGGTGCTTTCCGTCCAGCCTGGCAGGGTTTCATAGATAGGCTCGATGCCTTCCCAACCTTCAGCCGCCAGCGGCGTCACATCCACTTCGTCGCCGTTCGGCATACGATAGCCAATGCAGATCTTCACTTCTTTCAGTCCGTCCAGCACGTCCAGTTTGGTCATGCAGAAACCGGACAGGGAGTTGATCTGTACGGCACGGCGCACGGCAACCGCATCCAGCCAACCAGTACGGCGACGACGGCCTGTGGTTGCACCAAACTCGTTACCTTTCTGCGACAGGTGTTCGCCAACATCATCAAACAGTTCGGTAGGGAACGGACCAGCGCCCACGCGGGTAGAGTAAGCTTTGACGATACCCAGCACGTAATCCACGTAACGCGGCCCCAGACCAGAACCGGTAGCAACGCCACCCGCCGTGGTGTTAGAGGAGGTCACGTACGGATAGGTACCGTGGTCGATATCCAGCAGCGTGCCTTGCGCGCCCTCGAACATCACCAGATCGCCGCGCTGATGCGCTTTGAACAGCAGATCGGAAACATCAACCACCATGGCGGTGAGAATGTCGGCAATCGCCAGCACATCATCCAGCACTTTCTGGTAGTCCACGGCTTCCACTTTGTAATAGTTAACCAATTGGAAGTTGTGGTACTCGACGATCTCTTTCAGTTTGGCGGCAAACGTCTGCTTATCGAACAGATCGCCCACACGCAAACCACGACGTGCCACTTTATCTTCATACGCCGGGCCGATACCACGACCGGTGGTGCCGATAGCTTTCTCGCCACGTGCTTTTTCGCGCGCGTTATCCAACGCGACGTGATAAGGAAGAATCAGCGGACACGCTTCAGAAAGCAGCAGACGTTCGCGTACCGGAACACCGCGCGCTTCCAATGCGGTCATCTCTTTCATCAACGCATCAGGTGCCAGCACAACACCGTTGCCGATGATGCTAACCACGTTTTCACGCAGGATGCCAGAGGGGATTAAGTGGAGGACGGTTTTTTCACCGTTGATAACCAGAGTGTGACCAGCATTGTGACCACCCTGGTAGCGCACAACATACTTAGCCCGTTCAGTCAGCAGGTCAACGACCTTGCCTTTACCTTCGTCACCCCATTGGGTGCCCAGTACGACGACGTTCTTACCCATTTCAAGAATCACCAGGTTGCTTAAAAATGGATTCTATCATCCTACTTGGATGCTTTCAGTACTTTTAGCACACGTTTGCGCACATTTTTTGATGCCATTCAGCTTCCCGCGCGATGACGCAACATGTAGTAGATCACGATGCCGGCAACCACTAATCCACCGCCAAAACGGCGTAAAATTGTGTCAGGCTGCTGCGCCATCGCCAGGATCATGCGCCGCCAAATCCGGGGAAACAGCAGCGGCCCCAACCCTTCAACAATCAAGACCAGGCCCAGTGCCAGCCAAATGGTGATACTCATACTCACTCCAATGGAAAATTTTGCCATTAAAAAAGCCCGTATAACCATACGGGCTTTTGGTGAAAACGGTGAGACTACTTAGCGTGCGAGCGACGTCGCTGGCGAACGCATATAGCGGAAGAAATCGCTATCCGGGCTCAACACCATCACGTCCTGATTGTCGTTGAAGCTGGCTTCATAGGCACGCAGACTACGGATAAAGGCATAGAAGTTCGGATCTTCGCTAAACGCGTTGGCAAACAGCTTGGCGGCTTCCGCATCCCCTTCACCACGCATGATCAGTGCTTCACGTTCCGCTTCAGCCAAGGTGCGCGTCACCAAATAATCTGCCGCCGCTTTCAGTTTTTCCGCCTGCTCCTGACCTTGAGAACGGTGACGACGAGCAACCGCTTCACGTTCTGCACGCATACGGGCGAAGATCGCATCCGACACTTCCGTCGGCAGGTTGATCTGCTTGATACGCACATCGATCACTTCGATACCGAGCGCCGCCATACTGTTCGGGTTAATGTGCGGCTGCGCACCCTTGGTCTCTTGCTCCACGCGTGCGGCAGCAGAGGCAATGGCGCTATCCGCTTCGGTGGTTTCACCGGTACCGGTGTTCAGCGCATCACGCACGTCCAACATCAATCGGCCGCGGGAATCGGTAACAATACCGCGCACGTCCAAACGGCCAATTTCAGAACGCAAGCGGTCACTGAACTTACGTTTGAGCAGCACTTCTGCCTGAGAAATATCACCACCCCCCGTTGCCAGGTAGTAACGGCTAAAATCACTGATACGCCACTTGATGTAAGAGTCCACGATCAGGTCTTTCTGCTCCGAGGTGATGAAGCGATCGGCCTGGTTTTCCATGGTCTGAATGCGCGCATCCAGCATCTTCACGGTATCAATAAACGGTACTTTAAACTGCAAACCTGGTACGTAGATAACAGGCTTGTTCTCATCATCGCGCAATACTTTGCCGAAGCGCATCACAATGCCGCGCTGGCCTTCCTGCACCACAAACACTGAGGCATACAACGCCATCAGCACCAGGACGAGGATAAAAACGATAGGCTTACGCATTATTATTCTCTCCCAAAATCACGCTGCGCGTTTGCACGGCGCTGGTCCATGACGGTTCCACCCGTGCTGGTACGGGTTTGTCCGGTGGTTGCTCCGGTGTTGTTCGGTGCAGAGGGCAAACGCATCGGTGCAGCCGTGGTGTTACTGGTCGCGTTACCGCTGGTATTGCCTGTCTGACCGCGCATCAGTTGATCCAACGGCAGCACCATCAGGCTATTGCCTTTGTCATTAACCAACACTTTCCGGGTATGTCCCAGTACACGCTCCATGCTTTCGATATAGAGACGTTCGCGGGTAATTTCTGGCGCGGCTTTGTATTCCGGCAGAATCTTAGCGAAACGCGCCACTTCACCTTGCGCTTCCAGCGTGATACGAGCGCGATAAGCGCGCGCCTCTTCCAGCACACGCTGTGCCTGACCGTTTGCACGCGGCTGCACTTCGTTGGCATAGGCTTCGGCTTCACGAATGTATTGCTGTTCGTTCTCACGTGCCGCGATAGCGTCATCAAACGCCGCTTTCACTTCCTCTGGCGGACGCGCCGCCTGGAAGTTAACGTCCAACAGGGTTAACCCCATGTTGTACGGACGAATGGTCTCTTCCAATACACGTTGCGTGTCAGTACGCACGATGGAACGTCCCTCAGTGAGGATTTTGTCCATGGTGTATTTACCGATAACACCGCGCAGGGCACTGTCGGTCGCCTGACGCAGGCTGTCGTCGGCATTGGTCACGCTAAACAGATAGCGCTCAGGCTCCGTAACACGGTACTGAACGTTCATCTCCACGCGCACCACGTTTTCATCCGACGTCAACATCACGCCTGAGGTCGCCAATTCACGCACAGATTCCACGTTTACCGCACGAACCGAGTCGATAAATGTCGGTTTCCAGTTCAGGCCCGGCCCTACCAGGTGACTGAACTTGCCAAAGCGAGTCACGACGCCGCGCTCGGCTTCTCGGATGGTGTAAAAGCCGCTCGCGGCCCAAATCACCACAGCCGCTACCGCGACGATGCCCACGACCCGACCACCCAGGCCGCTGCCAGAGGTGCCGCCGCCGTTGCCTGAATTCTTGCTTCCGCCCAGTTCGCCCAGCTTTTTGCTCAGCTTGCGGAAGATATCATCCAGATCGGGAGGACCTTGATCCCGGCCGCCTTTATTATTGTTTCCGCCAGAGTTGCCGCCTTGATTATTGCTGCTCCCCCACGGGTCGCGGTCCTGTCCGTTATTACCGGGCTGATTCCACGCCATGTTTTAGCTCCATTCTTTTATGATTGGTGTTCTTCAGGTTCAATATCCCAGAGTCCGCAGAGCAATGCCGAGATCGACCGACATATCAGTCTAAAACCACATAATCCGCGAGTTCTTGCTCTTGTTTGCAAAGACGACGCCAGTCCACCATCGGCATACGCACGATAAGTCCTATGCGACCGTCTTCCTCAATCCATTCTTTTTCTATTGCCTGAAGCTGGTAAAAACGACTACGAAGGCGTCCTGCCTGCGGAGGAAGGCTCAGAGAATAATGTGCGATGTCCCCTGATAGCCGCTCCGTCAATGCCTGAAATAACAACGAAATCCCGTCACCCGTCTGGGCAGAAAGCCATACCCTGACCGGCACATTCTCTTCGTTGCGATCGATACGCGGAACGAAACCGTCCAGCATGTCGATTTTGTTCATCACGAGCAGCACAGGAATCTCATCAGCCTCGATTTCCGCCAGCACCTCGTTTACCGCTGCGATATTCTCATCAATACGAGGATCGGCAGCGTCCACTAAGTGCAATAGCAACGATGCCTGACGCGTTTCCTGTAATGTCGCTTTAAACGCCGCCACTAAATCGTGCGGCAAGTGACGAATAAACCCTACCGTGTCGGCCAACACCGTATCCCCGACATCCACAACATTAATGCGTCGCAGCGTCGGGTCCAGTGTGGCAAACAGCTGATCGGCAGCATAAACGCCTGCCGCTGTCATTTCGTTAAACAGGGTGGATTTTCCGGCGTTGGTGTAGCCCACCAGCGCAACCGTAGGTACATCCGCACGCGTTCTGGCACGGCGCCCTTGTTCACGCTGCTTCTCCACACGCTCAAGGCGAGAGAGGATCTGGCTGATACGGTTACGCAACAAGCGACGGTCGGTTTCGAGCTGGGTTTCACCCGGCCCACGCAGGCCAATCCCCCCTTTCTGACGCTCAAGGTGCGTCCATCCCCTTACCAGACGTGTGGCAAGGTGACGCAACTGCGCCAGTTCAACCTGCAATTTCCCCTCGTGAGTACGCGCACGCTGGGCAAAAATATCCAGAATCAATCCGGTTCTGTCGATAACACGGCATTCGCACAAACGCTCAAGGTTACGCTCCTGAGCTGGCGTCAGCGCATGATTGAACAGCACAACAAAGGCATCGGTGGCTTTCACCGCCTGTGCAATTTCTTCTGCCTTTCCTTCACCCACAAAATATTTGGAGTGCGGTGCCTTGCGGCTACCGGTGATCACCTGCAATGACTCGATACCGGCGGAGGAAACCAGAGATTCAAACTCCAGCAAATCGTCCGTATCTCGGTCTTGCGAAAAATAAATATGAACCAATACGGCCCGTTCACCGGCTTCATAACGGTCAAACAAACGTGCGACCTCTCAAACAAACGAAAAACACCCTGGTGGAAAGCGTTAGCGATGTGTACAAGCTCCCCACCGGGGTGAAAGCGCAATACGCGTTATTCCGCGTCATCACTTTCCTGCGCCGACGACTGCTGATTTGCAGACGAACCACCATGGTAGTTGCTGGTGCCAGGGTTATTGCTGTGATGAGAAACCGGACGTGACGGCACCACGGTGGAGATAGCGTGCTTATACACCATCTGGCTAACCGTGTTTTTCAACAAGATAACGAACTGATCGAAAGACTCGATCTGGCCCTGCAACTTGATACCATTCACCAAATAAATAGAAACCGGAACACGTTCGCGACGCAGCGCGTTCAGGAACGGGTCTTGCAAAGATTGCCCCTTAGCCATTCTATATTTTCCTTATTTGCTTGTTGTTTGTAACAAAGAACCCCAAGGCTCTAAAATAATGATGTAAAAAAATTGTGCGCTGAGACTCGCCAATTGTACACAATCGGCCACCCTATGCACTAACTATGCGCGTATAATAAACCCGCACATCAAGGTGCCTGTACCACCGCCATCACACGTTCAAACGCATCCTGCGGTTTTTCACTGTCCAACCAATGAACGCCGTCCCAACCGCGCAGCCAGGTCATTTGACGTTTCGCCAACTGACGTGTCGCACAAATACCTCGGAACACCATCTCATCGTAATCACACTCGCCGGATAAATATGACCACATCTGGCGATAACCAACGCAACGAACAGACGGCAAATCCTGATGTAAATCGCCCCGGGCAAAGAGCGAACGGACTTCCATCTCAAATCCTGCCGTCAGCATCTGCTGAAAACGCAGCGCAATGCGCTCGTGCAACAGTTCGCGCGTCACCGGTGCAATGGCAAACTGATGCACACGGTAAGGCAGCGCCTCACCCGCTGTTTTTGTCAGCTCTGTTAAAGTGTTACCTGAAACGAAAAAAACTTCCAGTGCCCGGCACAGTCTCTGCGGATCATTTGGATGAATCCGAGCCGCTGCAACGGGATCAATCTCACACAATTGGCGGTGAAGCGCTTCCCACCCTTGCTCACGCGCCTGCGCTTCGATGCGCTGACGCACGGCCATGTCGGCTGACGGCAACGGTGACAACCCCTCCAGCAGCGCCTTGAAGTACAGCATGGTTCCCCCGACTAACAGGGGAATACGCCCGGCGGCGGTAATGTCCGCCATCTCCCGCAACGCATCGCGGCGGAAATCCGCGGCGGAATACGCCTGCGTCGGATCGAGAATATCAATCAGACGGTGTGGGGCCTGAGCCAACTCTTCAGCGCTGGGTTTGGCGCTGCCAATATCCATGCCTTTATAGATAAGGGCGGAGTCCACACTAATCAACTCAACGGGCAACGATTGTCGCAACGCCATCGCCAGCGCGGTTTTTCCTGACGCTGTCGGCCCCATGATAAAAATCGCGGGGGGAAGGGTTGCGCTCGATAATTCAGTCATACTTTCAAAGCCTTAATGGCATCTTCCACGCTAACCCGCTGCAACAGCGACGCGGGCGGCTGTTTCGGCAGTTCCGGACAAAGCCGCTCTATTTCCGTCAACAGTTGTATCGCCTGCGCCTGGCTCCAACGCTCGTGGTCACTGTGCAGTTGTTCCGACAACCAGGTCGCCAGTTGCTCAGGCGTGCACGCAGGTTGCAGCGCAAGATAGCCTAACAGTTCAGAGATCAAGTTTTGTAAATTTTGTTGGCGTAATGGTAAAGGTACAGCGCGCAGTAGCGCTCTCTGGGACTCCAGCGCGATATCAATGCCAAACTGCGCCAATAGTGCCTGATGATGAAGCAGCGCTTCGCGTTCATTTTTTTCCACGGTCAAACGTTGTGGAATCAATAATGGCTGAGGACGTAACCCTTGTTCCGGCGGCAACAGCTGCGCGCGCTTAAGGTAACGCTCAGCGTACGTCAGTGACACTATCGCCAACCCGTGCTGATACTCTACCAACGCAAAACTGGGCGGAAACACGGTTAACAGGCGGCCAAAACCTTGCGTCACGCTGACCGGTTCAACATCCGGCACAGACACGGGCACGGCGGTGCCGCTGGGTTCTTGAACCGCCTCCACTGCAGATGCAGGTTTCAATAAAGTCTGGTAAAGCTCACCCTGTTTTTTCTGGTAGGGTGCGCCAGCGAGGGGCATAGGGCCCCGTCCTTGCGGTTGAGAAGCGCGTGGCTGATAGGCAGGGGCACGCTCCTGCATCTGGCGTGCCGGAACCTCTGCCGCTTTCGGGGGCGCATGCTCCACCAGACGTGCGGGCTGCGCAAACTGGTTTTCCCCTGCGGCGACGCGATTTTCCGGCTGCCACGCGATGGCTTCGCCTGCCACATCGGAGGCCACGGCCGTCAACGGCAGTTCAGACGCCTGCTGTAATACGCTCACCACCGCTTGATAGATAAAATCGTGCACCAAGCGCGACTCATGGAAACGCACTTCGTGCTTCGCCGGGTGCACGTTGACATCAACCTGATGCGGATCCACGTCAAGAAACAGCAGGTAGGCAGGCTGCTGCTCACCGTGCAAACTGTCTTGGTAAGCCTGACGGATAGCGTGATTAATCAGTCGATCGCGCATCATGCGTTGATTGACGTAGCAATACTGCATGTCGGTTAGTTGCTTTGCACCCTCAGGATCGACCACCCAGCCGTGGATGGACAAATCGCCGTGCTGCCACGAAATACGCAGCGCATGTTGCAAAAACAGCGGCCCGCAAATGCTGCCAACGCGACGTTCATGCTGTGAGGCATCCGGCGCGGCGCGGTATTGGCGGATGGTTTTACCATTATGGTTAAGGGTTATCGCCACATCGAAGCGCGCCAGCGCGATGCGGCGTACTACTTCATCTATATGCGCGAATTCTGTCTTTTCTGTGCGCATGAATTTGCGCCGCGCGGGAGTGTTGTAAAACAGATCGAGCACTTCCAGCGTGGTGCCGACAGGATGCGCCGCCGGTTTTACCGTCACCGCCATATCACGGCCTTCCGCATAGGCCTGCCACGCTTCATTCTGCTCCGCCGTGCGGGACGTCAGCATTAAGCGTGAAACGGAACTGATACTCGCCAGCGCCTCGCCGCGAAAACCCAGGCTGATGATCGCTTCGAGATCGTCCAGCGTGGCAATTTTGCTGGTTGCATGGCGCGCCAGCGCTAAGGCCAGATCGTCTTTTCCGATGCCTGTACCGTTATCACGAATCCGAATACGTTTTGCTCCGCCGCGATCGATATCGATATCAATTCGGGTCGCCCCGGCATCGAGACTGTTCTCCACCAGTTCCTTCACCACGGAAGCGGGGCGTTCCACCACTTCTCCGGCGGCAATCTGGTTAGCCAGTTGGGGAGGCAAAACCTGAATCGGCATGCGAGTTCCTCTGTTATTGACGCACGCGCGTCGCGAACGGCATCAGGCTGACGGGATAATCAGCGTCTGCCCAAGTTGTACCGTGCCGGACGTCATGTCATTGGCACGTTGGATCTCCTTCATACTTACACCATATCGCATGGCAATGGCACTCAGGCTATCTCCTTTTACCACTTTATGTTTGACCGGAACGGCGGTACGCGGTACCGGGGCCGAGGCTGTCGATGTGCGGGCCCCCGCAGGAATACGCAATTTCTGCCCCACCCAGACGCTGTCTTTTTTCAGATTATTCTCACTGCGCAACGCCGCCATACTGACGCCATAACGCGCCGCAATACCGGAAAGCGACTCACCGCGCGCCACCGTATGGTGCGTGGTCGCTGCACTACTGGATGCCGAAGTTATGGGCGTTGCAGCCTTACGGTTGACCGGCTGTACGACCGGTCGGTTTTCCTGCTTTGGGACGGATTGTACTGGATGCGCCTGGAAATAGCTGCGCAACCCCCGGTAGATCGCCGTGGCGATTTTATCCTGATAATCGCTGCTTCCCAGCAGACGCTCTTCGGTCAGGTTGCTGATAAAACCCGTTTCCACCAGCAACGAGGGAATATCCGGCGATCGCAGCACGCCCAGACTGGCGTGTTCCGGGCGGCGTTTGTGCAACGACCCGACGCGCTGCATTTCCTGCAACACTTTGACCGCCACGTCATAACCGACGCGCTGAGAGTGACCAAACTGCAAATCCAGCACCGCCTGGCTCAGGTAAGGATCGGCACTGTTGTTTGCCAGCAGATCCCCTGCGCCACCCAACAGTTCCGACTGCTTCTCGTGCTGTTCCAGCCAGTTGGCCATTTCACTGTTGGCACGCCGATTTGACAGCACCCATACGGAAGCACCAGAAGCCCCGCGGTTTGGTGCGGCATCCGCATGAATGGAAACCAGCAGGTTGGCACCTTGCTTACGTGCCACATCGGAGCGCCCCATGACAGAGATAAAGTAATCACCGTCACGCGTCATCACGCCTTTAAAATTAGGATCGCTATTGAGCAAAGTGTGCAATTTACGCCCAATCGCCAGCGTCACGTTTTTCTCACGCAAGCCAGAAGGTCCAATCGCACCGGGATCCTGCCCACCGTGTCCGGCATCAATGGCAACGACCACCGGTTCGCTGGCACCACCAGAGCGCGGCGTTGCTGCGCGCGCTGAGGCATTGCTGTTCACCACCACGGTAGATTTGTTGTTAAACGGATTGCCACCCGATTCAACCGGTGCCGTGTTACGGGTTTCGCGCGTAACGGGAGCCGCTGAGGGCGCTTTTGTTAGCTTCGCTTTCTGCTGCCCGGCAACGGTAAACACCACGTTAAACCCCGCGCCGGCCTTCTGTGTCGAGGCGCGCGTTTTGGCCGGTTGGGTCAAATCCAGTACCAGTCGCAGGCTCTGTGCATCCTTCGCCTGACTGGTACGAATACGTTTGATAATGTTTTGCCCGCTGAACTCCAGCGGCAGCCCTTGAACCACCCCCGTCTGCCGGATGTCGATCACCACCCGATCCGGGTTGTTTAGCGGGAAAAAAGCATAGATCGGCTGTCCGCTGAAATTCAGGCTGACCGTCGCCTGATTATCGCCGTTTTCCACCTTGATATCAGAGAGGTTGGCGGCCCAACCCGTACTGGCCAGCAGCAGCCCAGCCCACATCACCAGAGCGAGCACGCGTTTCATCATGGCGTTTCACTCTCCGGCAGAGGAGATATCTGCGCCAGAATACGTTCACCCAGCGCCGATAGGGCAATCAACTGCGCATGCCGCCCTTGCGTTTCATAGTTCAGATGCACTTCAAGATCGGCACTGGGGAGAATACCTTCTCCCTGCTGTGGCCACTCAATCAGGCAGATAGCATCCTGCGTCACGTAGTCGCGGATCCCCATAAACTCCAGCTCTTCAGGATCGGCCAGACGGTACAGGTCAAAATGATACACCGCCAGCGGTGACAGCGCGTAGGGTTCCACCAGCGTATACGTGGGGCTTTTCACGTTACCCTGATGACCACGCGCCTGAAGGAAGCCGCGGCTGAACGTGGTTTTACCGGCACCCAGATCGCCAAAAAGATAAATACTGCATGCGCTGTCGCAGGCCTGCGCCAACGATGCCCCTAATGCGATGGTAGCTGCCTCATCGGGCAGCGGAAAATCTACTTTTTTCATTCTGTCTTTTCTAAGGGTATCCACTCAGGATTAACATAGCGGGACAATACTGGCATCAGGTCGGTTGCCAACATCCCTCGCGTGCCGCGCTGTTCGGCCAACGCGTCGGCCGCCGCACCGTGCACCACACAGCCTGCGCAAGCCGCCGCATAGCGTGACAATTTTTGGCCAAGCAATGCGCCAATAATACCAGACAACACGTCGCCCATACCGCCACTCGCCATGCCAGGATTGCCGACATCAACCAGCGCCAGTGCATCAGACTCATCGGCAATCACGGTACCCGCCCCTTTTAGCACGACCGTGCCGCCATAGCGTTGTACCAGTTTCTGGGCAGCAAGTAAGCGATCACTTTCAATCTCAGCCACTCGGCAATTCAGCAGGCGGGCTGCTTCCCCCGGATGTGGGGTTAAAATACGATTTTGACGTTTAAAAGGGCTCATTGCCAGCAGGTTTAGCGCATCCGCATCCCACAGCATGGGTTTGTTACAATTTTCCACGGCGCGCAGTGCGCTTTTCGCCCAACCATCCTGCCCCAGTCCCGGACCAATCACCACCACGTCAGCCCAGTCAAGCCCTTCACGAAGGGTGGCATCACTCAGCGCTTGCACCATCAATTCCGGGCGCACCATCAGTAACGCCGCTGAGTATTGGGTGTGAGTGAGTACTCGCACCAACCCTGCACCACTGCGCAATGCGGCTTCTCCCGCCATCGCGATAGCGCCCCCCATGCCGGCATTGCCCCCCACCAGCAGCAATCGGCCATGATCGCCTTTGTGCGCCAGTGGCGAACGCGGCGTCAGCCAGCCCGGTAAATGCTCACGGGATAAACGCCGCATCGGCGCCGGATGCTGCTGCAACCAGCCTGAAAGCGCCAAATCCGCATAATGTAACGCGCCGACACAAGCGCGCGCCCTACCCGTCAGCAGTCCCGGTTTGAGCGCAATAAAGGTGACGGTACAGGCAGCGACGATCGCTTCTCCTGCACAGGCACCGGTTTGCGCATTCAGCCCTGAGGGAATATCCAGCGCCAGCACCGGCGCAGCGTGGGCATTAGCGCGTGCGATCAGCGCCTCATACGGGGCACGTGGCGCGGAGGATAACCCAGTCCCCAGCAGGCCGTCGATAATCAAATCGATTCCGTCAGGCCAGGGGGAATCAGGAGCCAATGCCACATCCCCCAGCGCCTGCCATGCCGCGTAAGCGCACTGCGCCTCCTCTGGCAGAGGGTGCGCAGCCTTACATGCGACCACGGTGGTTTCAACCCCTGCGGCGCGCGCAAGCGTAGCCACCACATAGCCATCGCCGCCGTTGTTACCCTGTCCGCACAATACCAGCCAACGGCGCGCATTCGGGTAGCAGCGACGGGCATGTTGGTAAGCCGCCTCTCCGGCACGTTGCATCAACGCATAGAGCGTGGTTCCCGTTTGCTGCGCGGCGTCAGGCTCTGCACGACGCAGCCAGTCGGGTGAATAAACGCGGTCTGGTAGCCTTCGCTGATAAGCAGGTAGGGTATGGGGCATGGGTTCCTCCCGGGCAATATAAGCGCTTGTAGATAAAACGGATAACGCATGGTTATCTTTATGTCTCAACTTAGCAAGGTCTGAAACCGGCTGCCAGAAACCTCTCGGGTAAATGTTGCATGGCACAGATGTCCTCCGCGCGCAGACGTCCGTCAGACGATGTGATAAAATAAGGACGTTTATCTCTCCCAAATGGTTCCTCATGACTTATCCCTACGACCTTAACCAACTCGCCCAACACATCAAACGGTGGGGACTCGAGTTGGGCTTTCAGCAGGTAGGGATCTGCGATACCGATCTTTCCCATGAAGAACCACGGCTCCAGGCGTGGCTGGATAAGCAATATCACGGTGAAATGGCGTGGATGGCGCGTCACGGTATGCTGCGCGCGCGCCCGCATGAACTGTTGCCCGGCACGCTGCGCGTTATTAGCGTACGCATGAACTATCTGCCCGCTAAAGCGGCTTTCGCAAAAACCCTGAATAACCCGACGCTCGGTTACGTCAGCCGTTACGCGCTGGGGCGTGATTACCACAAACTGTTGCGCCAGCGGCTGAAAAAGTTGGGTGACCGGATACAGGAACATTGCGGCAGCCTGCAATTCCGCCCTTTCGTCGATTCCGCACCGATTATGGAGCGCCCGCTGGCGGCCAAGGCTGGGTTAGGTTGGGTGGGCAAACACTCGCTGATCCTCAATCGGGAAGCGGGCTCCTGGTTTTTCCTCGGGGAACTGCTTATCGACCTGCCGTTACCGGTCGATCAACCGCTGGAAGAACAGTGCGGGCGCTGTGTCGCCTGCATGACAACCTGTCCGACCGGGGCCATCGTTGCACCTTACACTGTGGATGCCAGGCGCTGCATCTCCTACCTGACCATTGAGCTGGAAGGGGTCATTCCCGAAGCTTTTCGTCCGTTGATGGGCAACCGTATTTACGGCTGTGATGATTGCCAACTGATCTGCCCCTGGAACCGTTTTTCTCAGCTCACCGATGAAGATGATTTCAGCCCGCGCGCCGCGCTGCATACGCCTGCGCTGCTGGACCTGTTTCAGTGGGATGAAGCAAAATTTCTGCGTATCACGGAAGGTTCAGCCATCCGCCGCATCGGCCACGAGCGCTGGTTGCGCAACATCGCCGTGGCGCTGGGGAATGCCCCCTATGAGGAAAATGTTGTGTTAGCCTTACAAGCGCGACTCGGGCAGAGCGCGTTGATCGATGAGCATATTCACTGGGCCATTGAGCAGCAATTGGCACGCCGTGCCGCTCAGGCTATCGACGTGCAGTTGCCGCAGAAAAAACGGCTTATTCGTGCTATTGAAAAAGGATTACCGCGCGATGCCTGAGGTGTTTTCCACCGGTCATATCATCCTGGCCCGCCCTGTGCATAAAAATAAAATTCCTTGCCAATCAATCCGTGAAGAAAGTGCAAGTGATCGCCTTAACATTTTAATAAGTTATTTTTATCAATAAATATCAGTAAGATATAAATATAATTTTGACAATCTTGTCAGGGATCATTTTACGCAAGCAATGCGAAGCCTGTGGATAAGTCTGTTAAGAAAATTATGAGATTTTATATTACATGAAACGCAAAAGAGAGGAGTAAACACGTTGACGCTCGAAAATACACTGCACAAAAAATAACCTACTACGCGAGCGGGACGCAATTGTGGACTGGTTAGTCTCGGAGCACAAGCAATTTATCTTTCATCTGCGATCGAACGCCTAAAATATAATCACAGAATCGATCTTTCGCCACACTAACGATCGGATCATCGTCGATGAGCCAACGCACGAACCAGCCGATCGCCGACCGATTGTACGCCCTGAACTAAAATCACCAGAACCACCACCGTGCCCGCCATCACTTGATCGTTAAAACGCTGATAGCCGTAGCGGATCGCCAGATCGCCCAACCCACCGCCACCGATCACGCCCGCCATGGAAGAGAATCCGATCAACAACACCACCGTTAACGTCACGCCGGCCAGGATCGTTGGCAACGCTTCTGGCAGCAACACTTTGCCGATCACGTGCCAGAGCGATCCGCCCATTGACTGGATCGCCTCGATACGCCCGCGCTCAACCTCATCCAACGCATTCTCCACTACGCGGGCAAAAAAGGGAAAAGCCCCGATGGTGATCGGTACGATCGCCGCCGTACTTCCCAGCGTGGTGCCCACGATCAGGCGGGTCAACGGAATCAGCGCAATCAACAACACCACAAATGGTAACGATCGGCCAACGTTGATCACCGCGCCCAGCGCCCGGTTTAGCCAGGGCAAGGGCGCAACCCCGTCAGATCGCGTGATAAACAACACCACGCCCAACGGCAGGCCAATCAGCACGGTAAACAACGCTGCCAGCCCCACCATATACCCCGTCTCTAACGTGGCATTCCACATCAGCGCAATAAACTCATCCCAGCTCAGGCGACCTTGCATAAAGTACTCCCCTCAATGACGCCGTGACGGCGAAGGAACGCCTGCTCTGCCGCATAATCGGGCAACAACGCTCTGCGCAGTTGGGAATCAGGCGTTGCAAGCAGCGTCGACAGCGCCCCGCTTTCCACGATCTGGCCTTGCTCCATCAGCGCCGCATGATCGCAAATGGCTTTTACCACCGCCAGTTCGTGCGTGATCAACACGATCGTCACACCCAACTGACGGTTGATATCTGCCAGCAGCGCCAACACCGATGCCGTGGTTTCTGGATCGAGCGCGCTGGTCGCCTCATCGCACAGCAAATAGCTCGGCTTTGCCGCCAACGCACGCGCAATACCGACACGCTGTTGCTGCCCACCGGATAACTGCGAGGGAAAGGCGCGCGCTTTGTCACTGAGCCCTACCCATTCCAGCAACGCGCTGACTCGCGCTTCGCGCTCGTGACGCGCAACCCCGGCTATCTCAAGCGGAACAGCGACATTGTCCTGCACATTACGCGCATGCAGTAAGTTGAAGTGCTGAAAAATCATGCTGGTGCGCAGTCGGTGCTGGCGCAGCGCCCGTGAAGAGAGTGACGTAATCTCTTTGCCATCTACCACAATCCGGCCCGATGAGGGCCGTTCCAGCAGGTTAAGACAGCGCAGTAGCGAGCTTTTGCCCGCACCGCTGCGCCCCAAAATGCCATAAACAGAACCCTCGGGGATCGTCAGCGAGACGTCATCCAATGCCGGACGATCGCACCCTGGGTAACGTTTTCCCACGTGTTCAATGGCGATCATGGCTGCTGGCTCGCCACCGGGATCACCGAACCGTTATAGCGCTGCGTAATAAAATCAGCGACCGCCTTGGATTCCAGATCGGCGGCCAGCTTTTTAATGCGCGGATCGTTTTGCAGGGCGGGCGTTGTCACCAATATGTTGGCATACGGGTTATGCTCTGCGCGTTCTAACCCCAGCGCATCTTTGGCCGGAACCAACCCCGCTTCCAACGCATAATTGCCGTTGATCACCGCCAGATCGACATCATCCAACGAGCGCGGGATCTGCGCTGCCTCCACTTCTTTGATCTTCAGTTTCTTCGGGTTTTCCGCGATATCTTTGGGCGTTGCCTGATCTTTGGCTGGATCGCTGTAGCCCGGTTTCAGTTTCACCAGCCCCTGGCTCTGTAATAAGTACAGCGCGCGACTGAGGTTGGTGACATTGTTTGGCACAGCCACCGTGCCGCCTTCCGGCACCTCGCTAAAGCTTTTGTGCTTACGTGAGTAGATGCCCAGCGGCTCCACGTGCACGGTCGCGGCGACCACAAACTGTTTCCCCAACGCTTTTTCCTGATCGCGCAGGTAGGGCACGTGTTGGAAATAGTTGGCATCCACATCACCATGCGCCAGCAGCTCGTTGGCGTTTACACCGCTGGTCAGTTCGATCACTTTCAAGGCGTTCTGTGGATCAATTTTCTGCACCTGCGCCAGGATCTCACTGTGGGGCACGGGGTCGGCAGCCACGCGCAGCGCTTGCGATGCGGAGGCAGAGAAGGTCACGCTAACGGCCAATGCAACACTGCTGACAAAAAATACGACACGCTTATTCATATTGGCTTCCTTTTATCGTTTCGTTTTAAGTATTTGGATTGATGCCTGCCGCAAGGACAGAGACAGAAAAGCGTCAGTAAGCGGCGTGTTCCGCTTTCGCTACCACATCGGCGTAATAACGCTGGGCAACATCAGGGTGCGAGCGCAGTCGCCCTTTCAGGTAGTTCCAGCCCACATCACGCAACAAGGGATTGTGCGGATCGCTGGTAGGCCCCTGCGCCAGACGCGCCACCTGTGCAGGCAGTTGATAGACGGGCACCACTGCATCCAACTGTGCACCGAGGAAAAAGGCGATGGAGAGTCGCTCCTGCCCGGCAGGCGGTGAGACCACACGGTGCACCGTGGCACGCAAATAGCCATTAGTCGCCAATTCCAGCAGTTCACCGATATTCACGACAAAGGAGCCCGGCAGCGGCGGCGCATCAATCCAGCGATCGGGTGCCACCTCAACCTGTAAACCAGCCTGTTCATCCTGCAACAGGAAGCTCAGGAAACCTGAATCCTTGTGCGCGCCCACGCCTTGTTGATTGCCCTGCGCCGATTGCCCCGGATAACGAATCAGCTTGATATGTTCGTTAGGCTTTTCACCGTACAGCGCATCAAAGGTGTGTGGCGCTAACGCCAGCGCCTCAGCAAAAGCACGCAGCAGTTGCTGGGCCATGGCGGTCATCGCTTGTTGCCAGGCCAGCAGCGTGGTTTTCAGTGCAGGCTGCGCTTCCGGCCACAAATTGGGGCCTTGTAACTGCCACCAGCGCGGATCCTGTGGTGTCAATTGCAGAGCGGCACGTTCAGCGCCAATGTCAAACTGCTCACGCCAGTCGGGCTGGTTGCGCGTCAATTCAGCCCCGGCACGGTTGTAACCGCGAAAATGGGGAGAATGGATCATGGCTACGCGCTGTTTTTCAGCATCAGGCAAGGCAAAGAAAGCGTGCGCCTGCTGCTGCAACTGCTGCTGTAGCGTTTCGGGAATACCGTGGTGAGTAAGATAAAAGAAACCGACATCGCGGGCGGCTTCATTGAGCGAGGTTAAAAACGCCCGCCGCTGCTCGGGGTTGCCGTGCAGATGTGATAAATCAAGGAGAGGTAGTCTGTTTATGGTACTCATTGCGTACTCCATCAATTATTCCATGCTCAACCGGAAAATAAATGCAGGAGTCGCAACAACAACGATAGCCCGTCATGGTTCACCTCATCAGGAAGCGGAGTGATTTCAGAGCGTTCACCTTTATCAGCGCAAACCCCCTACCGGCACAAAGTAAAGAAACCGATGTTTTTCGACATCTGGTGCTATTAACCCTGAATTACCGCGACGGGTAAAATACAAAGAGTGGCAAAGTTAAGCAGCGCTTTAGCTATGCGACCAACCTTGCCATGGTGGAGAGTGTGATAACCACATGTCACCAGGCATTATCGGGAGACAACGCCCGGTCTCGTACAGGGCTACACCTGTTCCGACGGCGTAGCTAGCGCCGTCAACAATCGCTGGATATCCTGCGGCGTAGGCGTCTCACAGGTGAATAAAATGCGGTACATTAGGGGGGCAATAATGCGCTCAATGATCTGTTGCGCACTGGCAGGCGCTTCCTGTCGCGCCAGTGCACGCTCACGAATCACCTCCAACTGCTGTGCGGTGAAACCGGCACATTTGCCCGAGCTTTCATGCCCCGGCGTGCCCAACACATCGCGCAGCATTGCACGGCCCGGCGCTGAGGCCATCTCTTCGATATAGGTATTCAGCCAGATCTCAAGATCGCCGGTGAAAGAGCCGGTGTCCTGCGGCTCGGCATCTGGACGCAACTTTTCCACCGCCACATCGGCCAGCAACTGGGGTAGATCTCCCCAACGCCGATAGAGCGTAGACGGCGTTACCCCCGCGCGTGCCGCAATGGCGGGAATGGTGAGCGCCTGGCGCCCCATTTCCTGTTCCAATTCGCGTACCGCCCGGTGAATCGCCGCCTGTACTCGCGCACTGCGCCCCCCCGGCCGCACACCTTGTGTGATCGCCATCTGATACTCCCTGGTCGAACAAAAACGTTTACCGACGCCACTAAAGCAGAATATTTGCTTTAGTGGCGAAATCGCTGTAGCGTTGTTAACGCATAATCTTAGCTTTTATACCACAGGACACACCATGACGGTTATCAGCAATACCGTGATACGCACCACACCCCGGCGCGATGCACTCACACTCGCATTACATAGCCTCACGCTGATAGCCTTTATGGCAGCCTCCAGCGTGCCGACGCCGCTCTATCGGCTGTATCAGCACGATTGGGGATTTTCCGCGACGCTGCTTACTGTCATCTTCGCCGCCTATGCCTTTGCCCTGCTGTGTGCCCTGTTGGTCGCTGGCCGGCTTTCCGACCACGTGGGACGACGTCCAGTGATTGCCGCAGCGCTACTGCTTAATATCGCCGCCATGCTCTGTTTTCTCTTTGCATCGCATCCTTATGGGCTTGTCGTTGCACGCATCGTGCAGGGTTTTGCAACCGGACTGGCAACCGCTGCGGTGGGTGCCGCTCTGCTGGATGTGCATCCCGAACGCGGATCGCTGGTCAACAGCATTGCGCCATTGACCGGTATGGCCGCCGGTGCGATGTTGAGCTGCGCCCTGCTGGCGTATCAACTCGCACCGCTCCACAGCGGCTATCTGCTGCTGCTCGGCGTCTTTGTGCTGCTGTTGGCAGGTCTGGCGTGTACGCCGGAAACCGGCCTGCGCCGCAACGGAGCCTGGGCCAGCCTGCGTCCTAGTGTTGCCGTACCACCGCAGGCCAGAACGGCTTTTTGGCGTGTGATGCCGGGCAACGTTGCGGTGTGGATGGTGGGCGGTTTCTATCTCTCGCTGATGCCCTCGTTGCTGGCGCAAAATACGCCGACGGTTTCCCCCTGGCTAAGCGGCATATCCGTCGCAGCCCTGACGCTAAGCGGTGCCGTGGCGATTCTGCTGGCACGCCGCACTGCCGCAACACCAACGCTGCGCGCGGGCGCACTCAGCCTGATCATCGGCATGACGCTGATGCTGTTCGCGGTCCATCGCACCAGCACCGGTTGGTTGCTGGCAGGGGCATGTATTACCGGGCTGGGGTTTGGCATGGCATTCCTCGGTGCGTTACGCAGCGTACTTCCGCTGGCAAAACCACATGAACGCGCGGGCCTCACCGCCGTGTTCTACATCGAAAGCTATTTGGCCAACAGCGTGCCCGCCATCATCGCTGGCTATCTGACGCAGCAGTTGGGGTTGATCGACACCACGTATGTATACGGTAGCGTAATCCTTACGCTGGCGACGTTGTCCATCGTGCTGACGTTCATCCCACGGTTAACCAAAGCGAAATAAAATTAACAAAATCATAATACTAAACAACCTGTCAGCATAAGATATAAAGAATTCGTCTTGCGGTTTATCCCTGTAAAGCGAATGGTTATGGTCTACCTCTTTTGCGGAGAACATCCATGACCACATTATCCATATTCCAAGTACCGCACACGGCACAACCCGCAGAGCAACTGGCCGCCTTTGGCGATATCGCCACGCTGCTGGCGGGTGCCGGAATCCAGCTCGAACGCTGGGAGATTGGCTCGCTGCCCGCAACGGCGGACAGCGACACGCTGCTCGGTCATTTTCAGCAGAATATCGAGCGCCTTAAACAGCAAGAGGGTTACACCGCCGCCGATGTGATTCGCATTACACCGGATCACCCCGACAAACAGGCGCTGCGTGAGAAGTTTTTACAAGAACACACTCACAGCGAAGATGAGGTCCGCTTTTTTGTCACGGGTAGCGGCACGTTCTTCGTTCCGCTGGGCGATAAGGTGTTCCGTTTAACCTGCGAAGCGGGTGACCTGCTGCGTGTTCCGGCCAACACCCGCCACTGGTTTGACTGCGGCGCACAGCCGGATTTCACCGCCATCCGTATTTTCACCAATCCGGCAGGGTGGGTGGGGCATTTTACTGGGCGGGAAACTTTTTATTAAGACACGCACCTATACTCGCAAAAAAGCATTCTCATGATTAAGACTAGCGCCACGCCTCTCTCTCGTGGCGTTACCCGATAGCCGGACCCTGCCATTCCACCTGTTACCCAGCAAAACCCACGCAATGAATTTGCTAAGCGCTTCACAATAATCGCTCAGTTGTTTTAGCACCGTTGATATTACTTGCTTGAGCACATTCTATACTGATTCAAGATTCGTCAAGTGGGTTAGCTATAATGAAATGTACTGTGGTGGGTACCGGTTACGTAGGCCTGTCGAATGCTGTGCTATTGGCCCAACACAATCAGGTTATTGCTTTCGATATCGTTGAACAGAGAGTGGCGCTTTTGAATCAGAAAGTGTCGCCGATTGCGGATAAGGATATTGACCTATTTCTTAAAGAAAAACCGCTCCGTCTGGTAGCCACTACGGACAAGCAATTAGCCTATCAGGGTGCGGATATTGTCATTATAGCCACCCCCACTGACTACGATCTCGTCACCAATGCATTCGATACCCAGTCGATTGAATCCGTCGTGCAGGATATATTGTCCATTAACCCCGGTGTGCTTATCGTGATTAAATCCACCGTCCCCGTAGGCTATACCCTAGAGATACGACGCAGATTTGCCACGAAAAACATTATCTTTTCGCCTGAGTTTCTGCGCGAAGGAAAAGCGCTACATGACAATCTCTATCCTTCACGTATTGTGATTGGGGAACGCTCGCCGCGCGCTGAGCGTTTTGCCGCCTTGCTGCTACAAGGGGCAATAAAAAAGACGGTGCCTGTACTTTACACCGATGCCACGGAAGCTGAGGCCATTAAGCTATTCGCCAATACCTATCTCGCGATGCGCGTCGCCTATTTTAACGAGCTGGACAGCTATGCGCTGATGAACGGGTTAGATAGCAGACAAATTATTGAGGGCGTTGGGCTGGATCCGCGTATCGGCTCACATTACAACAACCCGTCATTTGGTTATGGCGGCTACTGTTTGCCCAAAGATACCAAGCAGCTGTTAGCCAATTATGCCAGCGTTCCTAACCGGCTGATTTGTGCCATCGTGGAGGCTAACCGCACGCGTAAAGATTTTATTGCCGATGACATTCTCAAACATAATCCCAGTGTGGTAGGGGTTTATCGTCTGGTGATGAAAACAGGCTCCGATAACTACCGCGCTTCAGCAATTCAAGGCATCATGAAACGAATCAAGGCCAAAGGCATTGAGGTGGTGGTCTATGAGCCAGTGCTGACCGAAGCCACTTTTTTCCGCTCACCGGTAATAAACGATCTGGCGGCGTTCAAAAACAAAGCCGATTTGATCATTTCAAACCGCATGGCACCAGAGTTAGAAGATGTCGCGGATAAAGTCTATACCCGCGACCTGTTTGGCTTGGATTAAACCGGTTGATCAGCCTGCTGCGCCCGGCGGCTACGCGCGTAATATCGGCCCCAGAGTAAGCCCAGCGTGGCAGCAATCACCGAGCCCAGCAGCACCCCTAGCTTGGCAGCGCCCAGCAGTTGCGCATCGTCGAAGGCCAACATGGCGATAAAGATGGACATGGTAAAACCGATACCGGCGAGCAGCCCAATCAAAAACACACCACGCCAGGAAACATCGGGCGGCAATTGGCAACCGCCAAAACGCACCATCAGCCAGCTGACACTGACCACACCCAGCAATTTTCCAGCCACCAGCGCCAGAGTAACGCCCATTATCACGCCGAGTGGCCCCGCGCCCGACAAATCGATACCATTCACGCTCACTCCCGCGTTCGCCAGGGCGAACAGCGGCATCACGCCATAAGCCACCCAGGGATGCAACGCCATCTGCACGCGAGTGACAGGCGGCAGCACTTCACGCTGAGCATGGCGTAACTGCTTAAGCGGCGCAGCCAACTGTTCCGCCGCGTGCGTATCCTGCTTGTGCATCAGATCGCGCACAATGTGGGAAAGGCGTTCCAAGGGACGCTCCTTCATCACCCGCACAGAGGCCACGGGGGTGATCAGTCCCAAAACCACGCCAGCCAGTGTCGGATGCGCTCCCGTGAGCAGAAAACCCAACCAGACGATGATGCCGGGAATGACGTAGGCCCACGCCGATCCGATGCCAATCTTCTGTAGCCCAAACACCAGCAACACGCCCACTAGCACGGGAATCAAGCCATTGTATTCAAGCCCACCGGAGTAGAAGAACGCGATAATCAAAACGGCGATAATGTCATCAATAATGGCTAACGCCAGCAAAAACACCCGCACATTGCCGGGAATGCCTTTGCCCAACAGTGCCAGCACCCCCACGGCAAATGCGATATCCGTTGCCGTCGGCACCGCCCAGCCTTGTTGCTGCAACGGCGCGCTGTTCACGCTCAGATAAATCAACGCAGGTACTATCACGCCGCCCACGGCGGCAGCGATCGGAAGAATAGCTTGCCGCAGGCTGCTCAACGCACCTTCGTGAATTTCACGACGGATCTCCATACCGACCACTAAGAAGAACAGTGTCATAAAGGCGTCGTTGATCCAAAAGTGCAGTGAGTACTCGATTTCCGTGTCGCCAATGCTAAACGAGAGCGGTAGGTGCCACAGCGCATGGTAGCTTTCCGCCCACGGCGAATTGGCCCATATCAATGCCACAGCCGCAGCCACAAGCAGCACAATGCCGCTTACCGCTTCAATATGAAGAAAACGTTCAAGGGTGGCGAAAGCGCGTTCCGCCAAACGCTGAGCACGAGGAATGCCCTGCGGGGACAGGTGTCGATTCATGGTTGTTATCACTCCGCGTGGCGGCCCGACCAACGCACAAACCTGTCTCACCACAACATGTGGCTAACACCCGCCACCTTTTTACCGACAATGTTGGATGAGTTCAAGTATTTTACATTGATTTACAAGCGATTTATTAGGAAGATTCCACTATTTCCGGCACTGGCGACAGCGGGAGCTGTACCGTAAAACAGGCTCCCCCTTCTGGCCGATTGGCGGCACTGATCTCCCCGTGGTGAAGCCTCACGATCGCACGACAAATCGCTAATCCCATCCCAACACCCGGAATCGAAGACTCCTCATTACCACGGGTGAATTTCTCAAAAATATGCTGTTCGCTGCCCAAGGTAATTCCGGGGCCGTCGTCCCATACCTCGATCCTGATTTTCTCCGGCAACGCACGAGCCCGAATGCCTATCGCCCGCGCTCTGCCCGCGTATTTCAATGCGTTTTCCAGCAAGTTGGCAAATACACGTTCCAGTAGCGCGCCATCGGCCTGAAGCAGCACCATCTCCTGCGGTAGATCCACCTGCACCGCCTCGGCGGGCAACAGCGCCTCGAGGGATTTCAGCGCGCCGCCAATCACCTCATCCAGCGCGACCCAGTCGGTATGCAGGCGGAAGCCTTCTCCTTCAATACGCGCCATATCCAGCATGTTGTTCACCAGGCGAATGGTACTCAACGTTTGCAGGCGAAGCGCACTGGCTTGCGACGCGTGCGGCGATCCTTCCGTGGAAAGATCGAGCAGCAGAATCTCCGCCTGACCAAACAGCACCGTCAGCGGTGTGCGCAGATCGTGAGACAGCGCAGCCAGCAAGGAATTACGCAGCTCTTCCCGCTCCGCCGCCAAACGTGACTGTTGCTCACGCCGCGTCAGCGCCAAACGCAGCAACGCACCGGAAATCAGCATGACAAACGTCTCCAGCAGCCGCTGCTGTTCGGGTATCAGCAGGTGGCGCAGGTTGCTTGGCTCAATAATCAGTAATCCTAACGTGTCCTCGGAAGAGATTAACGGCAGCACTTTATAAGGCACGCCGGGCAGCGTATCCGTTCCTGCACCCGCCACATGCCCTTTCTCAAAGCTCCATTTGACAATCGCAGGGTCGGGAATGGTATGCAACAAACGCTCGGCGGGCGCAATCAGCTTTCCCTGCGCGTCTGGCAGCCAGATTTCACAGCGGGCAAACAGTGCACTGCCCATCACCCGCTGGCAAATCGGCGCAATGTCATTCGGGGCTCGCACCCGGCTCAGCCCATCGGCCATTTCGTACAGGTAACGCGCGCGCTGCTCACGATGTCGGGCAACCCGCGCCTGATAGCGTACCCCCGCCGTCAGGTTGCCGGTGATCGCGCCGACGGTTAGCATCACCGCAAAGGTCACCAGATACTGCGCATCGCTGACGGCAAAGGTGCCTTCCGGCGCGACAAAAAACAGGTCGAACGCCACGATATTGAGGATTGCCGCCACCACCGAGGGCAAACGGCCAAAACCAATGGCAATCAGCACCACGCCCAATAAATAGACCATCACCAGATTGATCGGTGAAAAGTCGGGCAAAATCCACTTGCTCACCAGCGTAATCAACGCGCACAGCGCCGTCGCAGCCAGACAGCCGCGCGCTTTCTGGCGCAACTTTTCCGGGCTGAGGTGTGTGTCTATACGCGGTGCCGCATGCACGTCAGGCGCATCATCCAGAGCGACAATCATCAGGTCGAGATCCGGCCCCAGGCGGCTTAGCCGCCGCGCAAAGCGATTAGGCAACGCCCAACGCCGCTGCGGCGGTCTTCCCACAATGATCTTACCGAGGTTATGCTCACGCGCGTAGCGCAGTACCGCTTTTGCTTCATCCGGCTCCGACAGCGTGGCGGTAACCGCACCCAGCTTTTGCGCCAACTGCAAGGTGCGCAGAATTCCACGTCGACGCGCTTCTCCCTGCCGATGCAGCGTAGGCGTCTCGACCGTCACTGCATGCCATTCGCTCCCAAGCTTGGCGGCCAGCCGTGCGGCAATGCGCACCAGCTTTTCACTGCCAGTATTAGCGCCAATGCACAGCAGGATCGCATCGCGGGTGTGCCAGACACGCTCCTCTTGCCCGCTGGCATCGCGCCAGGCGCGCATCTGATCGTCAACGCGATCCGCCGTGCGGCGCAGCGCCAGTTCCCGCAACGCAAACAGATTTCCTTTACGAAAAAAGTTCTCAATGGCGCGCTCTGCCCGGTCGCCCACGTACACCTTGCCTTCTTTCAACCGCTGCCGCAGGTCATCCGGCGGCAAATCCACCAGAACCACTTCGGTGGCCGAGTCAAAAAAAGGATCGGGGACGGTTTCCTGCACCCGAATCCCCGTGACGCCGCTGACCACATCATTGAGGCTTTCCAGATGCTGCACGTTCACCGTGGTCAGCACATCAATGCCCGCATCCAACAGTTCATCGATGTCTTGCCAGCGCTTGGGATGGCGTGAACCCGGTGCGTTGGAATGCGCCAGCTCATCCATCAGAATCACGGCAGGGCGCCGCGCCAAGGCGGCATCCAGATCGAACTCCAGATGACGGCGTCGTCCCGTTGCGCGTCGAGCAAGGGTTTCCAACCCTTCCAGCAGCGCAGCGGTCTCCTGTCGGCCATGGGTTTCCACCACGCCCACCAGCACATCCAACCCCTGCGCGCGCAATCGTCGCGCTTCTTGCAGCATGGCCCAGGTTTTCCCGACGCCCGCACAGGCGCCAAAGTAGATTTTCAGTTTGCCGCGCCCTTCGCGGTCAGACTGAGCCAGCAGCGCATCCGGATCGGGACGCAGGGGTTCTTCCGTCATCACATTACCTTTCAAGTCATCCTCAGTTCAGGATAGCGAAGCCTCACTGTTTCGGCACGGCATCCAGCGCCATGTTTAACGCCAGTACATTCACCACCGGTTCTCCGATAAAGGGCAACAGCGGACGGCGCGTGTTCGAAAGCACCAGTTGACGCACCGTGGTTTCTGGCAGATGGCGCGCTTGTGCCACACGCGGAATTTGCCACGCCGCCGCAGCAGGAGAAATGTGCGGATCCAATCCGCTGGCGGAGGCCGTCACCAATTCTACCGGGACGAACGCATTGGCCTGGGGATTGGCCTTACGCCATTCGCCAACGCGCTGCGTGATGGCTTCATCCAATGCCGGATTGCTGGGTGCCAGGTTACTGCCAGAGGAGGCCAACGCATTATAGGGTGAGTCAGCCGTTGCCGAGGGCCGTCCCTGAAAATAATCAGGGCGGGAAAAAGACTGACCGATCAGAGCCGAACCGCGCACCTTGCCTTCTGGCATCACTAGCGAGCCGTTAGCTTGTACGGGAAACCACCACCGCGCCAATCCGGTGGTCAACAACGGATAGCCTGCCCCGACAATCAGTGTCAGCAGGATAAAAAGTGAAATTGCAGGACGTAACAGGTTCATTGATATTCTCCTTAAACCCAACCCAGCGCGGTCAATATCAGGTCAATCGCTTTGATGCCAATAAAAGGCACCACCAGCCCCCCCACGCCATAAATCCACAGGTTGCGACGCAACAGCGCAGCCGCTGGCATCGGGCGGTAGCTCACCCCTTTCAATGCCAGTGGAATCAGCAGCACGATAATCAAGGCATTAAAAATCACGGCTGACAAAATAGCCGAAGCGGGCGAATGCAGCCCCATCACGTTGAGGGCATTCAGCGATGGATAGGTCACCGCAAAGGCGGCGGGAATAATGGCAAAATATTTAGCCACATCGTTGGCAATACTGAACGTGGTTAACGAGCCACGCGTCATCAGCATCTGCTTACCGATATGCACCACTTCGAGCAGTTTGGTCGGGTTGGAGTCCAGATCCACCATGTTGCCCGCCTCTTTCGCCGCTTGCGTACCGGAATTCATCGCCACCGCCACATCCGCCTGCGCCAACGCGGGGGCGTCGTTAGTACCATCCCCCGTCATCGCCACCATGCGTCCTTCCGCCTGATATTGACGAATCAGCGCCAGCTTGGCTTCGGGCGTGGCCTCCGACAAAAAGTCATCGACACCCGCTTCGGCAGCGATGGCAGCAGCGGTCAGTGGGTTATCGCCCGTGACCATCACTGTCTTGATCCCCATGCGACGCAGTTCCGCAAAGCGCTCTTTGATACCGCCTTTGACAATATCCTTGAGTGCCACCACGCCCATGACAGTATTATCTTCCGCCACCACCAGCGGTGTACCGCCTTTGCGCGCCACCGATTCCACCAGCGCAACCACATCCGCAGGGAAGCGCCCGCCGTTGCTCTCAACGTGCCGACGAATCGCGTCCGCCGCGCCCTTACGTAACATTTTTGGCCCGACATTGACGCCGCTCATGCGCGTTTGCGCCGAAAACGGGATAAAAGTGGCGTTCAGACTCTGCAAATCACGCTCGCGCAGATTGAATTTTTGCTTCGCCAATACCACGATACTGCGCCCTTCCGGCGTTTCATCGGCCAGTGAGGCCAACTGTGCGGCGTTCGCCAACGCGGATTCACTGATGCCGCTGGCAGGCAGGAACGCACTGGCCTGACGGTTACCCAGCGTAATGGTGCCGGTTTTATCCAGCAGCAGCACATCCACATCGCCAGCCGCTTCCACCGCGCGGCCACTGGTGGCGATCACATTCGCCCCCAGCATACGGCTCATGCCCGCAATACCAATCGCCGAAAGCAATGCGCCAATGGTGGTAGGAATCAAACAGACCAACAGCGCCACCAGCACCGTTATGCTGACAGGTGTACCGCCCCAGGCAGAGAACGGATACAGCGTCGCCGTCGCCAACAGAAACACAATCGTGAGTGAAATCAGCAAAATAGTCAGTGCCACTTCATTCGGCGTTTTACGCCGTTTGGCCCCTTCCACCATGGCGATCATGCGATCCAAAAAAGTTTCACCGGGATTGACGCTGCACCGAATCACCAGCCAGTCTGAGAGAATGCGCGTGCCCCCGGTGACCGAGGCGAAATCGCCGCCAGCCTCACGAATCACTGGCGCAGACTCACCGGTGATCGCGCTTTCATCCACGGAAGCGCCCCCGGCCAGCACTTCGCCGTCACACGGGATAATGTCACCCGCGTCCACCCGCACATAATCGCCTTTACGCAGGCTGTCTGCGGCAACCTTTTGCTGGGTAGACTCCGGCTCAGGACCAGACAGTTTTTTCGCCCAATTGGTGCGCGTAATGCCTTTTAAACTCTCAGCCTGCGCCTTACTGCGCCCTTCCGCCAGCGCTTCGGCAACATTCGCAAACAGCACGGTGAACCACAGCCACAGGCTAATGGCCGCCGTGAAACCCAGTTGTCCCTCACTCCACCCCAGCGCCATGCCCACGGCCAACAACGTGGTGAGAATGCTGCCCAGATACACCACAAACATCACCGGGTTACGGTATTGCACGCGGGGGCTAAGCTTGGTCAATGATTCAGCCAGCGCAGCACGCCACAGTGTGCCGCGTTGTGAAGACGCGATTTGATGTGTCATAGAATTCTCCGGCGATTAGCGCGCCAGTAACTGCAAATGTTCGATAACAGGCCCCAACGCCAGCGCAGGGATAAACGTCAGTGCGCCAACCAGCAACACGGTGCCGATAATCAGTGCGACAAACAGTGCGCCGTGCGTCGGCAAGGTGCCGGGGCTGGCAGGTTGGATCTTGCGCGCCGCCAGTGAACCGGCAATCGCCAGCAACGGGATAAAGGGCGCAAAGCGTCCAATCAACATCGCCGCGCCCAGCAGCAGGTTCCAAAACGGTGTATTGGCAGAGAGTCCGGCAAAGGCGCTGCCGTTGTTGTTGGCCGCAGAAGAGAGCGCATAGAGCACTTCGCTAAAACCGTGCGGCCCCGGGTTGAACATTCCCGCGCGCCCGGCATCGGTCATCATCGCCAGCGCCGTACCCAACAGCACCAGTGACGGGGTGATCAGGATATAAACCGCCGCCATCTTCATTTCCGGTACGCCAATTTTCTTTCCCAGGTATTCCGGCGTGCGACCAATCATCAACCCGGCAATAAACACCGCCAGCAGCACGTTCATCAACATGCCGTACAGCCCCGAGCCAACACCGCCAAACACCACTTCGCCCAGTTGCATCAACCACAGCGGAATCATTCCCCCCAGCGCGGTAAAGGAGTCATGCATGGCGTTGACCGCACCGCACGATGCCGCTGTGGTGATCACGGCAAACAGGCTGGAATTGAGAATACCGAAGCGGCTCTCCTTCCCTTCCCAGTTCATCGCGCTGTCCGCGCCAAGCAGCGTCAAATTCGGGTTGCCCTTCACTTCCGCCATCATGACCAACACTGCCGCCACCACAAACATCAGCGTCATGGCCCACAGCAAGGTTCGTCCCTGCGCCCGGCTGCGCACCGTTTCGCCAAAGGTGAAACACAGCGCGGCCGGAATCAGGAAAATCGCCAGCATCTGTACAAAATTGGTTAACGCGGTGGGGTTTTCGAACGGGTGAGCGGAGTTGGCATTGAAAAAGCCGCCGCCGTTGGTGCCGAGCATTTTGATCGCTTCCTGCGACGCCACTGGCCCCATCGGCAGCGTCTGCTGTGCGCCTTCAAGCGTGGTGAGCGTCAGGTAGGGGTTAACATTCTGAATCACCCCCTGACTGACCAGAAACAGCGCCATCAGCAGCGACAGCGGCAACAACACAAACAGCGTGATGCGCGTCAGATCGCGCCAGACGTTGCCAAGTGCGTCGGTGCTCTGACGGGAAAAGCCACGCATCAGGGCAAACAGCACCGCGATCCCGGTAGCAGCCGATAAGAAATTCTGTACCGCAAGCCCCACCATCTGGCTGAAATAGCTCAGGGTGGATTCTCCGGCGTAGGATTGCCAGTTGGTGTTACTGACAAAACTGATGGCGGTGTTCAGCGCCAAATGCCAGGACAAACCGGGCAACTGCTGTGGGTTATAGGGTAAGCTCCCCTGCGCCATCAACAGTACCATCAGAAAGCACAGCCCAAGGGCGTTAAACAGTAAAACGGCGCACAGATACTGACGCCAGTTCATCTCGCCATCTGACACGCCGCACACGCGCCAAATCCCCTGTTCGAACGCCGCCACGCCGGGTAAAGCGCGATCGAGCACCATCCCCGCCATCAAACGACCTAACGGCTGGGCCAGCACCAATAACACGGCCAGAAAGCTGGCCAGAAGTAAAAACGCATTGGCCGCCATCAGAATTCCTCCGCCCGAAACAGGGCGTAAAACAGATAGCCCAGTAACAGAAATACCAGCACGATGCCGGTCATCAGTCCCACATTCACGGTTTATCTCCCCGCGTGTATTGAATGTGGATCGAGTGTAAGAATCAGGGCGTAAAAATGTCGTTAATATCGCAGGCGGGGGTGTAAAAAAGGTATAAAAATGCCGAGGGTATAACCAGCTCAATCAGCATCGATAAGCTGGCCGTGTTAACACGAAGGGATCACAGCAGGCCTTGCAGCACAGGTGCCGTCATACTGGCATCAAACGGAATGATGTCTGCATGGGCCAGCCCCAGTTTCTGAAACGGATCCTGACTCAGGCGCGCCTGCAACGGTTCGAGGCTGTCGCTTTTCGCCAAAATGACGCCGCCAGTGCGCGGGATGCGGCGGCCCGATGCGAGAAAAACACCGTCAGCATAGCCTTGTTTTAACCATTCCACATGGGCAGGAATCTGTTCATCAATCGCTTCAAGCGGCTGCACATACGTCAATACCACCACATAAACCACACTCATTGTAATTTCCATGTATTACGTAAGGGATAGTGTAAGGCTACGCCTCGACAGGGAAGCCATGAAGCGCTTTTTTGTTAGAGAATCTCAGGCATATGTCAGTGGATGGCTGATGTCAGGATCGCGGGCAAAAAAAAAGACCTTTCGGTCTATTTTTTAATGTGCTGTAGAATTATTGAGCATTCCACACATCACATTTTGGAGCGGGAAACGAGACTCGAACTCGCGACCCCGACCTTGGCAAGGTCGTGCTCTACCAACTGAGCTATTCCCGCTTAGGAAGTGTATTTCAAACAACCGTAACACATTGAATATACTAAATTTATTCAATATTTCGTGTCAGCGGTGAGCATTATGTACCAATCATTTCAGGCTGGCAAGCCCTTTTCTGTGAAAATGCGCGCAAGTGGTCATTCCCTGCGCGCTGGTGCTCAATACCTTGCGAACTCAGTACTCGCGTGAAAAATCAACTTCACCGCGCAACGCTGCGCCCTGAGAGTAGCGCTGCAAATTATCCAGGAACAGGTCTGCCATCAGCGATGGCACCATCGGACCAGCAATGTGCGGCGTCAACGTCAACTGGGGCGTGAGCCAGAAAGGGTGTTCTGGCGGCAGCGGCTCCTGACGAAAAACATCCAGCACTGCTCTCGCCAGTTTTCCTGCACGCAGTGCCGCCACCAGATCGTCATCTACCACGGATGTGCCGCGACCCACGTTGATAAATACCGCGGAGGGCTTCATGCATGCGAACAGGTCTGCGTTATACAGGTTCTGCGTTTTCGGCGTATCCGGCAGCAGATTCACCACATAATCTGCCTGCGCCACGTCGTACGCCAGCGCATCAATCCCCGATACGCGCGCAAAACCAGGCAATGCCCGCGGTGTATTGACGATCCCATGTAGCGTTACGCCAAATGACCGCAGCATGGCAGCCACCTCAGCGCCAATATCGCCAGCGCCAACGATCAATAAGGTTTTACCTGTCAACAGCCCGGACAGGTGGCGATCCCACTCCTGACGTTGCTGCTGTGCCTGTAATGCAAACAAACGCTGCTCATGGGCCAACAGATGCGCCAGGATGTATTGTGCAATCGGCTGACCAAACACACCAACGGCACGACTCAAACGGTAATCTTGCGGGAGATCCGCTGCAAGCAGTGGCTTGAAGCCAGCCCAGGTAGATTGCAGCCATGCAGGGCGGTGCCCTGCGGCCAGCAACGATACCGCCCGGTCCGGCTCACCAAGCCAAATGTTACAACGCGCGACGGCGTCGTCTCCGTCATCAGGAAGGCAATAGGCCAACCCCGACGCTTTTGTACTTAACAGCGCACGCAGCTCCTCTGCCCGAGATTCCAATAAAAGAATCGCCTCCATTTCTCCCCCTCGCGTTATCAACGGTAGCCGTAAAAAAATCACAGCTACCCTACCCGTAGCGAGAAGCCTGTGGCAACCCTTTCAGCATGCAGGCCTGTTTTCTGATAGACGTTACTCTTCTTCTTCTTGTGATTCGCCAATGTGGTTCACCATGTCCAACAACATAGTAGTGATATGGTGATCCGCCACGGTATAAAAAATCTGGCGTGACCGGCGTTCCCGCTTCACCAAGCGCGCGCCGCGTAGCAGGCGTAAATGGTGGCTCACCAATGACGGTGAAAGCGCCAGATTTTGCGCAATGTCACCGACGGCATGTGGCCCCGTCAGGCAGAAATGCAAAATGCGCAAACGGGTAGGATCCCCCATCAGACGAAACGTTTCTGACAGGATGGTTGTTTCATGCAGAGAAAGCATGGCATGACGACTCAATGTGCGTGCCCTCGCGTAACAGATATGTCCGTATCATGATGATGAGAATGATCGTCATGATGTTGATGTGTTTCCTTCAAGGGTGACAGGCTGCACCTACAGGCCGCCTCATCTTCATCCCCCCAGTCAATGGCAACCGTTGCGTGTTCTACGTGAAAACGGTCATAAAGCTCGCGCTCTACCTGCCGAACCACCTGACGCACGTCCGCCCCCTCGTTGGCGCGTACATGCAATGTGGCCAGGGTGCGCCCCGACGTGATCATCCACACGTGCACATGGTGGATGTCTGCCACTCCCGTTACGCTGTCTTTAAGGTAGCGTTCAATCTCTTGCGGCATGGCATTGGCGGGAGCCCCTTCCAAGAGTATGTGCAGCGATTTTGTCAATAACACCCATGCGCTGCGCAAAATCAGCACGGACACCACCAGCGACAAGATAGGGTCGATGGGGGTCCAGCCGGTAAAATAGACGACAATAGCCGCCGCGATAGCACCGATGGAACCGAGCAGATCGCCCATCACATGCAGTGCAGCGCCTTTGATATTGACATGCTCGCTGTCGCCGCGCGTCAATATCCAGAACACCACAATATTCACCAGCAGCCCGATCGCTGCCACGACCAGCATCGGCCCCGCCAACACCTCGTGCGGCTGGCGAAAACGCAGCCACGCTTCGTAGGCTATCCAGATGACGATAGCAAACAGCGTCAGCGCATTGATAAACCCGGCAATGACTTCGAAGCGCAAATAGCCAAAGGTGCGCTTGGTGTCAGCATGACGACGACCAAAACGAAAGGCGGCATAGGACAACGCCAGTGCCGCGGCATCCGTCAGCATATGTCCCGCATCCGCCAGCAGCGCCAACGAACCGGAAAGCACACCACCCACGACTTCTACCAGCATAAAGGTAAAAGTAATCACAAAAGCGATCAGGACCTTGCGCTCATTCGACCGCGTTACCGTCGGTGAATGGTCGTGAGCATGATCGTGCTGAGAATGGGACATTGAACCTCTCCTGCCTTTAGATAATTTAATATATGAATATACATTCATATATTAAAAGTCAAGCAATGCAAACAGGTGATCGGCCGCGACGATCGCCGTACTCAACCGTATTATTCTCATGCCAGGCAGGCATCAAGATCTCATTTCAAGTCATGCATCTGTTGATGAATCTCCGCCAACACGCCGTTAGCACGCTGATACTCTGCCCGTTTTTTACTGGCAACATCGTCGAGCCTTTTGCGTGCGATGCGCAGCGGCAACTGGCACACGCCATCAGGTCGCAATTGCCCTCCCACGGAGAGCCAAAAGCTTTCATAATCGGCATGAAAACTGGTTTTCTTTTTACGCCAGTAGCGCCAATTCTGATAAACATGGGTATGATTTCCCACTGCTACCATGCACTCAATGCCTAATAACTCGCCCAGTACACAGGCCGTTTCCAGTACCAGCCGCTTAGGGAACAATCCATGGCAATCGCGCGTCACCTGCGAGATGCGTGCCTTCTGCTGTTGCAAGTGCCGCGTCGGCCCTTGTAATCCGCCGATAAACAACGCTCTGCGTCCTTCGAACTGCACCACCGTCATGGTCATGCGCGCCAGCGGCATCCCTTCAGTACACAGTTGGAGCGTTATCTCTCCCTCTTTATCCAGTGACGAGTGGGAACCCAAGAGCAACGCGTAAGCCGCACCGCTTTTGCCCTGAAAATTCACGATCGGGACCCCACCGGGGGTCAGCATCAGGCGACGTAACCTTGGATTGGCGCAGGCAACGGTATCATAGTGGTAACAAAGTGCGGCCAAGGCGTTGCGGGCAGAAAAACGGCTGGAGAGATACGGCCGTTGAAGTTTATCGGGCAGCGCCATTTGGGCATACAGCATCTGCGCCCGCTGCGGGTGACTGGCAATGTAGTGCAGCCAGTTCAGCGTCAAAACAGGGTGAAGGAGCGAGCGCGCCAGAAATTTAAGACGGTAGGCGGGCTTTAGCCAAACGCTCTTCTCATCAGGGTGAATATCCCCGCGCAGCAGGTGGCTCAGTAACTGCCAGCGGCTCATCGGGGATGGTATTTCATCAAAGGTTGCAAATGCCATAAGCGATAATAGTGTTGATTCGGAAACAGACCCCTATCTCTATCAGCCGTTGGCTAAACCGTTATGAAATCATCTTTCAGGAAGCAACCCAACCCCAGCCTTGTTTATGATTGGTTTATGAGAATGCATCACATCGACCAGTCACTGCCAATGTGATGCTCCCCACGTATCAGGACAAGCGCGGATAAATCCCGGGACCAATAGGCAATCCCAACACATACCAGACGACCAGCAAAATCAGCCACACGGTAAAGAACACGATGGGGTAAGGAATCACCAATGAATAATAAGTCCCCAGCTTGGCATCCTTGACGTAGCGCTGTAAAAAGGCCAGAAACAGCGGGAGGAAGGGGGATACCGGCGCCAGCGGAATCACCGATGAGTCTGCGACGCGAAACACCATTTGCGCGAAAGCCGGATGAAAGCCCAGCAGCATAAACATCGGTACAAAAATAGGTGCCAGTATCGACCAGATGGCAGAGCCGCTGGCGATAAACATGCACAAGAACGCAGACAGGAAAATCAAGCCGACGAAAGCGGGAATGCCGGTCATGCCTAATGACTCCAGCAGGTCGGTAAGTCCGATGGCAATAAATTTTCCCATGTTGCTCCAGTTAAAGAAGGCAACAAACTGTGAAAGGGGAAACACCATCACGATAAAACCAGCCATCCCTTTCATCGGATCCACCATCAGTTGCGGTAGATCGTTTTGCGATTTTATCTGGCCAGTGGCGATGCCATAAGGAATGGAGACGACGAAAAAGAACAAGATAATCAAGGGAACAATCCCCTGAATAAACGGAGATGGCATCACGGTGTGTTTCACCGGGTCGCGCAGTGGCCCCCATTCCGGCACCACCAGCAAAGCCACCAGCGCCAGAAATACCAGCGCCGCAATCCCACTGGCGCGCAGCCCTCGGTTTTGCTCCGGCGTTAACCGCGCCAGATGTTCGTGACGTTCACCTTGATAAGGTGGTAAGCGCGGCTCAACAAACTTGTCAGTGACCAATGCGCCAACGATGGTTAACACCACCACGGAGGCGGACATAAAGAACCAGTTGTCCACCACGCTAACGTGAATCGCCGGGTTGATCGCCTTTGCCGCTTCGGTGCTGAGACCGGAGAGCAGTACATCGGTGGTAACAATCAGCATATTCGCGGTAAAACCAGAGCCAACGCCGGCAATGGCGGCCAACAATCCGGCAACCGGGTGCCTGCCCACGGCCAGAAAGATTAACGCGCCCAGCGGTGGCATCACCACCAGCGCCGCATCGGATGAGATATGACTAAAGAACGCGATAAACAACACCATGTAACTGGCATACCGCGCGCTGACACGCGCCGCCATCTTGTACATCAGCGTTTGCAGCAACCCCACCCGCTCTGCCAACCCTGCGCCCAACACCAGCGCCAGAATCGCCCCCAGCGGAGCAAAACCGCTAAAATTCTTGATAACGTTGGGCAATATCCACTGCAACGCGTCGACGCTGAGCAAGTTCTTGACCTGTACGGTTTCACCGTTGGCAGGGTTCACTGCCGTCAGCCCCAGCCAGGAAAACAACGCGCTCGCGACCATCAACGCGACAATCAAATACACAAACAACAGAAAGGGATTGGGGATCTTATTACCGATCCGTTCAACCCACTTAAACAATCCTCCTGGCGGCATCTGCTCGCTTTGCGCTGCAACACTCATGGTGCTTCCCCCGTACTCGATGTGTGATGTGATGTTGTAGATAGGTGTTTTTTGTTATGTCGTTTTCGTTGTGTCTATGGCCGGGTACAGCCGGTGCGCGGCGGGAACGGCGCAGCGCAACCGGTTGCTACCCAGCAAATCTGAAGCGTGCTAGCCCTGTAAAGGCGCGGGCTGGATACCCGCAGGGATCGGGCAGTGATAAGGTCTCTCCTGCCGTGCTGCCAGCCACTCCTCACGGCAGGTTTGCAATAGCGCAGCGTCGCCAAACAGTGCCAGCGCCGTGGCAGACATCACCTTCGCCGCTTGCACCATGCCTTTGTGCGCCAGCGATGTCTGGCCCTGCGCCACTGCTTGCCAGGTGTGCAGAGGCGTACCGATGGCATAGCAGGGGCTAAAACATTGTGCGGTGGGCACCAGCCAACTGACGTCACCCACATCCGTTGAACCCGGCAGTACCGCTTCGGTAGGGGCATAAGGGGCGACACGCTCTGTCAGCGTTTTATCGCGCAAGGTGCGGGTAAAGACGACACCCTCGGCGCCTCCTGTGCGCGCTATCGTCGATAAGTTGCTGGCGATATCCTCATCGCTCAGCGTGCGGGCGATGTCAGCCGCATAGGCCCACTCATCAGCATCGTATTCTGGGATGCCAAACGCCTTCACAAAGCCATACATCGCCTGTTCCAGGGTGCGGTTAGGGGCATAGTTGGAACAGGCTTTATCAAATCGCACCGTGAGCGTGGTTTCTGTCATCAGCGCGGCACCTTGCGCGATTTTCACCACGCGTTCATAAATCGCTTGAGCGTCATCCATCTGAGGCGCACGTACCAGATAAAGCACTTCGGCATCCGCCTGAACCACGTTGGGGGCATGACCGCCGGTGTCTGTCACGGCGTAGTGCAACCGGGCTTCCGGGATAATATGTTCTCGCAGGAAATTGGCGCCGGTGTTCATTAACGTCAGCGCGTCCAGTGCGCTACGACCAAGGTGAGGGGCCGCCGCCGCATGCGCAGCTTTGCCTTTAAAACGAAATGCCGCCTGAATATTTGCCAGCGTCGGCGTGCAGAACATGCCACCGAAGGTTTCTGGATGCCAGGTCAGGGCGGCATCGACATCATCAAATACCCCTTCACGCGCCATAAAGGTTTTGCCTGAACCGCCCTCTTCCCCTGGGCAGCCATAAAAGCGAACAGTGCCCGACTGCGGATACTGCTCCAGCCAGGCTTTAACCGCCAGCACCCCGCCCAGCCCTGCGGTTCCCAGTAAGTGGTGACCGCAGCCGTGGCCGTTACCGCCCGCCGTCACCGGTGATGCAACCGCACACCCCGCCTGTTGGCTAAGCCCGGCCAAGGCATCGAACTCACCGAGCAGCGCGACAATCGGTTGACCGCTGCCAAAGCTTGCGACAAAAGCGGTATCGATATTGGCAATACCACGCTGCACCTGAAACCCTTGTGCTTCCAATTCCCCCGCCAGCCGCTCTGCGGCGTAGTGCTCGGTAAAGCGGGTTTCAGGGTGATCCCAGATATCATCCGAAATCGCCGCCAGTTGCGCGGTGCGCGGCGTGAGGAACTGATTGATGAAATCCACGATGAATGCCGTCATTTCAGCCGCCAAAGTCGTTAATGTTAAGTGCCAGCAACGCCAACGTGGTGACGGCTACCGTCATTACGCTCTCATCAAAATCAAATTTTTCGTTGTGATGCCCGGCGCTGAGGTCCGTACCAAACACCACATAAGAGGCCAGACCGCCGTGGGCTTTTACCCGCTCCATCAGGTAAGTGGCATCTTCCGATCCTGCGGCGTCGGTTTGACTGTCGATGATGTGCGTCAACGCTGGCACCTGTTCGGCCTGCTGGTGGATGAACGCTACCCATGCCGGGCTGGGTTTGCTGCTTTGCGCGGCCCCCATTAGAGCAACATCCACCTCAACGCCGTGCATGTGGGCAGCGCCCTCAATCACTTTCAGCGCGTGTTGGTAGACGAAGTCGTTAACCTCATTGGTTGAACCTCGCGTTTCCACTTTCAGGGTGGCGCGAGACGGCACCACGTTACGCCCCGTCCCCGCCTGAAGCACACCGACATTAATACGCGAACTGCCTGCGCTGTGGCGCGGAATGGCGTGTAACCCCAGTGTCGCCTGCGCGGCTGCCAACAGTGCATTGCGTCCTTCTTCCGGTCGCCCGCCCGCGTGTGATGCAATGCCACGGTACGTCACGTCCAGTTTGGTGGTCGCCATAAAGGTATCGTTGCCGCACACCACGTGACCACGCGGCACGCCGGTGCCAATATGAATCGCAGTAAAATAGTCGACATCATCAACCACGCCAGCGTCTGCCATCGATTTCCCCCCGCGCGTGCCCTCTTCAGCAGGTTGAAATACAATCTTGATGGTGCCGCACAGTTGCTCACGCATCGCCATCAAGACCTGAGCCAGCCCCAGGCCAATGGTGGTATGTCCATCATGCCCGCAGGCATGCATCATGCCCGCGTTGCATGAGGCAAAGCCTTCACGGAAAGGACGATGGTCATCCGTCAGCTGTTCGTTAAGATCCAACGCATCCATATCTACGCGATAGCCGATAACCGGACCGGGACGCCCGGTATCCAGCGTGGCGACCAGACCGGTAAAACCGCCGGAGAAATGAGGCAGCCATTGCGGCAACGCGCCTTGCTCCAGCGCGCGCTGTTCTTGTTCGCGCAATACGTTTTCCGGCGGTAATCCCATACGCGATTCGGCACGGATCGCGTCACGCCCCAGCGTCAGGTGGTATCCCAGATGGTGCAACATCTCCGCGACCAGCGTGGACGTACGAAACTCCAGCCAGCCGGATTCCGCATACTTATGCAAATCACGACGTAAGGCGCGCCACTGCGGCGCAAGCGTTTCCACATGATTTTTAAGGCTGGAATAGCGTATTTCTGATGACATTGGCTGACCTCTGCGACTGAATTGAACAATGTGACGCAATAGTCATTGCTGAAAATCCTCATCAACAATGACTAAAAATTCATAATAAAAAATGTACACAACCCCATTGCCGTGAATAAGATGACAAGATGTTTGCCGTGATAAACAGTGGTTATCACCAGAGGATGGAGAATAGGCATGGCGCTGAACGTGAAGTTGCATCAATTACAGTCATTTGTAGAGGTAGCGCGCCATGGCAGCATTCGCGCCGCCGCGCGCCAGCTCGCGCTGTCACAGCCTGCGCTGACCAAAGCGATTCAGGAATTAGAAAATAATCTGGGTGCGCGGCTATTTCTGCGCCATCGGCAAGGCATGGTATTGACCGATTGCGGCGAAGCCTATTTTCGTCATGCCAGTCTGATCATGGAAGAGTTGCGCGTGGCGCGAGAAGATATCCAGCAGCGACTCGGGCAAGCCTCAGGCCGCGTCAACATTGGTATTGGTGCCAGCGTTGCCCACACGGTCATGCCCGAGATCATCAAGCGCTTCCATCGTCTTTACCCTCAGGTCAAACTGCGTATCACTGAGGGGCAATTGGTCGCCATGATCCATGAATTGCGCCAGGGAGAGCTGGATTTCACCATCAATACCTATTCGGGCTCATCCTATGATAACGAGCTGTTATACGAAAAACTGATGGAAAAAGAGTATTGCGTGGTAGTTAGGCGCGATCACCCGTTGGTGCACGTCAATAGCCTGGAGGATCTGATGGAGTATGAATGGACGATGCCCACGCCGCGCGGCAGTTATTACACACAGTTGTATGAGCTGTTTGCCACTTTGCCCAAGCAGCCGCGCGTGAGCGTCACCTGCGAGACACTGCTTTCCAACATCAGCCTGGTTACCCAGACTGATTTTATCAGCATTCTGTCACGCGACATCACGCGAGACCCTATTCTGGGTGAGCGGCTACGCGTACTGGAGTTGGACCAGCCGCTTCCCAAGGCGACGTTCTATTTGATACAGCGCAAAGATACCATGCTCTCCCCGATGGGGGCACAGCTGGCAAAGCTGTTTCGCCGCTACTGTCAGCAATAGTGCATACGACAGCCACGGCGGGCTCGGTTAATCCAGATTCTGGCCGTTGCTGGCGATCACTTTCTGGTACCAGGCAAAGGATTTTTTCTTGCGCCGCTCCAGCGTGCCGTTACCAAGATCGTCGCGATCGACATACACAAAACCGTAACGCTTGCTCATTTCCCCGGTCGATGCCGCGACCAAGTCGATACAGCCCCAGGTGGTGTAGCCGATAACCGGGATACCGTCATCGATCGCATCGCCCATGGCGCGAATGTGTTCACGCAAATAGCTGATGCGGTAATCGTCTTCGATCTCACCGTTGGCATTGATCTCATCGCGTGCCCCCAACCCGTTTTCCACCAGAAACAGCGGCTTCTGGTAACGGTCATACATCATGTTCATGGTGATGCGCAGGCCGAGCGGGTCGATGCCCCAGCCCCATTCACTGCGGGTAATATGCGGATTGGTAAGGGATTTAACAATATTGGCTGCGCTGCTGTTGTGCTCATTCATCTCCGCTGAGGCACAGCGTGAGGCGTAGTAACTGAATGAGACAAAATCGACGGTGTTTTTCAGGATGTCAGCATCGCCATCCTGCATCTCGATGTGGACACCTTTCTCACGGAACACCCGCGCGGAATAGGACGGGTAAGCGCCACGTGCCTGAACATCAATAAAGAACAGGTTTTCCCGATCCTTTTCCAGTGCCGCCCACACATCTTCTGGCTTACACGACCACGGATAAAAGTTTCCCCCTGCCAGCATGCAGCCTACCTGATTTTCAGGGTTGACCTCGTGCGCGATCCGGGTCGCCAGCGCGCTAGCAATCAACTCATGGTGCGTGGCTTGATACTTCACCTGATCCTGATTTTCACCCGGTTCGAACACCAGACCGGCACCGGAGAACGGGCTGTGCAGCAGGATATTGATCTCGTTGAAGGTCAGCCAGTATTTCACCAGTCCGTCGAACGCTTCGAAGCAGGTGCGCGCATAGCGGGTGAAAAACTCCACCATCTTGCGGTTGCGCCACGAACCATACTCGGTGACCAGATGCATCGGTACATCAAAATGGCACAGCGTCACCAGCGGTTCGATACCGTATTTGCGGCATTCGCTGAATACCGCGTGATAAAAGGCGATACCTTCCGGGTTCGGCGTCAGTTCGTCGCCCTTCGGGTAGAGGCGGCTCCAGGCGATGGACGTGCGGAACACGGTAAACCCCATCTCCGCCATCAACGCGATGTCTTCCTTATAGCGATGATAGAAATCGATCGCCTGATGGCTGGGGTAGAACTCGTCGTCTCGCAGCGTAAAACGCTTCTCCTGCCCCAGCTTTACCGGCAAACGGGCGGGGCCGTGCGGGATCATATCCACGGTGGTCAACCCTTTTCCACCTTCCCGATAAGCGCCTTCTGACTGGTTTGCCGCCAGGGCGCCCCCCCATAAAAATCCGTCTGGAAATATCGCTGCTGACATGAATCACCTTCTTTTTGTAACAATATCAATTAACTGACGCTGGTGGCCTGCACAGGTTCACTGGTTTTGGCCTGGGTTGGTTGTGATTCCTCTTCGGTTTCAGGAATATCCTCAAAGCCGAGAATAAGTGTCAGTACAAACGACAACACCACCGCCAAAATCATCACAGCCACCACCCAGACAATGCTCATCGGGTTGGCCGGATCGAAAAATTGCACGCTGGTAAACAGCCCGGGTGACGCCATGGAGTGGCTGGCAAGACCGCCAATTCCGGCGACCGCACCGCAAATAAAACCACTGATCAGGCTGGCAATCAGCGGACGTTTCAACCGCACCGCCACGCCGTACAACGCAGGTTCGGAGATCCCCGCCACAATGGCGGATGCCGCTGCCGCCAACGCAGTCTGACGCAACTCACGGTTTTTGGTACGGAACGCCACCGCCAGCGAGGAACCGCCGAGCGACAGGTTGGCACCGATTTCTGAAGGCATTACCATGCCTTCTTTACCGGTTTCCGCAATGGTTTGAATAATGGTCGGGGTAAATACGCGGTGCATACCGGTCATGACCAACAGCGGCCACAGCGCCCCCATGATCGCCACCGATAACCAGCCCAGATAGCCGTGGATGGTGTAAACGATGGAAGAGATGCCGCTACCGATCCAGATCCCCAACGGGCCGATAATCACAATGGCGATCGGCGCAGAGACCAGCACGATCAGCATCGGTTTCAGGAAGTTTTTCGTCACTGCCGGCGTTATGCGATCGATACCTTTTTCGATGTACGACAGGATCCAGGTCATGCACAGCGCCGGGATAACCGTATAGGTATATTTCACCGCCGTGACCGGAATAAACGCCAGCTCGACCACCTGCCCTTGTGCCGCTTTTGCCATCAGGTCGATAAAGTTGGGATGCACCAGCACACCCGCAATGGCTATAGCCAGCGACATGTTGGTTTTAAATTTAAGCGCCGCTGAGGCCGCCACCATGATAGGCAGGAAGAAGAACGCGCCGTCACCGATCACGTTCAGGATCACCAGCGTTGAGGAGCCCTTCTCGAACACGCCGAACATGTCGAGGATCATCGCCAGCAGTTTCACCATCGAACCGCCGATAATCGCTGGGATCAGCGGCGACATGGTGCCAATCAGCGCATCCAGAATGCCTGCACCAATGCTTTTTAACGTAATTTTTCGTTTGGCATCAGGCAGCGTGCCCGTTGCACCCGCCGGGCCGAGCTTCAACACTTCCTGATAGGCTTTCGCCACGTTGTTGCCAATAATCACCTGACACTGCGTTTCGGTGTTTACCACCCCCATCACGCCGCTGATGGCTTTGAGTGTGGGGTTGTCTACCTGCGTTTTATCTTTTACCACGAAGCGCAAACGCGTCATGCAGTGCGTCACTGCTTCGATGTTTTCCAGTCCCCCCAGCGCATCCACAATAGCGCGAGAGACAGTTTCATAATTCTTGGACATAAGTAGGTTATCTCTTGGTGTCGGTGCGGAAAAAATCGCCATAGGGAACCGGTTCCACAAAATCATGAAACGTTTCACAGCGCCAAACAAGAGAGGAAAACCATTAATTTTCCTTTTCGTGATAACGATCACCTACCGTTAACATGACCGCTTCAACGAAGCTACTGAAAAGCAACGGCAAAATGGGTAGACTGTCGCAAGATGACTTTTTAGCGGGTAACAGTACATGACAACCATTCTTGAGGTGGCAAAGAAGGCCGGGGTCGCCAAATCGACGGTATCGCGCGTGTTGTCAGGTAACGGTTACGTCAGTCAGGAAACAAAAGATCGTGTATTCAAAGCGATAGAAGAGAGCGGCTATCGCCCCAATCTGTTGGCGCGTAACCTCGCTGCGCAGAAATCACAAACCATTGGATTGGTGATCACCAATACCCTGTATCACGGCACTTACTTTAGCGAGTTGCTGTTTCAAGCGGCAAAAATGACCGAAGCGCACGGCCGCCAATTGCTACTGGTGGATGGCAAACACAGCGCGGAAGAAGAGCGCGCCGCGATTCAATTCCTGATCGATTTACGCTGCGATGCCATCATCATCTACCCGCGTTTTCTCACCATTGATGAAATGGATCAGATCATCAGCCAGCATAAACAGCCCATCATGGTGCTGAACCGCCGGTTACGGGTAAATGACAGCTACTGTATTTACTCCGATCAGCATGAATCCAGCCGCCATGCCGTCAACCACCTGATCGAGCAGGGGCATCGTGAAATTGCTTTTATCACCGGCGCGCTGGATTCGCCCACGGGGGTGGAACGCCTCGCTGGCTACAAAGCCGCACTGGAACAGCACGCGATTCCTGTGGATGAACGCCGTATCGTTCCCGGTAAGTGGGCACTCACCAATGGTGTTGAGGCCGTCAACACCCTACTCGACAATCAGGTCAGCTTCTCCGCGTTGGTCGCCAGTAATGACGATATGGCCATTGGCGCGCTCAAACAGCTCTATACGCGCGGCGTTCGTGTGCCCGAGCAGGTGTCGGTCATTGGTTTTGATGACTTGCCGACGGCGGCGTTTACCATCCCTTCGCTCTCCAGTGTGAAAATGCCGTTGGGCGAGATGATTCAAGAGATCATCAACCAACTGCTGTCCATGCTGGATGGTGGGACATTGCGCCAACGCAAGGCCTATCCTGCATCATTGATCCTGCGCGATTCGGTGACGACGGGACCGTTTTATCGCTAGTTTTTTCACCGATGCGACGTCAACGATGTCGTGATATCATACGGTTACGTAAGGATACGCGAACTCAAACCGATGTTTTTCAGCCGCCCCAAGACCCTCGGCGACCTGATCAAATCAGGCAGCCTCAAAAAGATCCAGCAGCGCATCGACGCTGCCAACTGCAATCAACCTGATGAGCACGGCTACGCGCCGCTGCACTATGCCGTCATCTACCGCGAAGCGAAGATTGCACGCTACCTGCTGTCGCAAGGAAGCGAGCCGCTGATCGGTGAACAGGGCAGACACCTTCCCGCGATAAACGAGGTCGTCAATTCACTCTGTTTGCCGCTGATTGAAGCGTTTCTCGATTCCGGTATCTTCCTGCCGGAATATATCGATGGCTTACCGCTGTTGCACCATCTGGTGCGACGTAAAGATCTGAAAGAGAAACACGTCGCATTCTTTCTGCAACAGGGGTTGGATCTGAACGCGATCGATACCCGAGCCAGCGGTAAAACGGTGCTTGCCTACTACCTGAGCCAGGAATACATCACCATTGATACCCTGCGTCTGCGTTGGCTTATCAGCCTGGGCGCGGACGTCAACCGGGCAGAACAGCCGTGGGCAACGCCGCTCTATTGCGCGCTGACCAACGGTACGCTGTACAACACCCAGGACAAACTCAGCATTACCACCTTCACCAGCGTACTGGATGAGCTGGAGAAAGGCGGGCTGCAACACGATCTGGATTTGGACAGTTGCCATTATTTCGGTATCGGGCTTGAAGCGCTCAAACGCGGGCACTTCGCTGGTTTTATCCGGCTGCTGCAAGCCGGGATCAGTATTCCTGATGATGAGAAAGGGGAGATCGTTAATTTTCTCACCAGCGAAAACTTCCGCCCAAAACAGGTAAAACTGATTTTCGAGTTGAACCAAAGTCAAGGGTATGAGCTTCCTCTCAGTATCCTGATCCATGATTCGCGTACCATCCGGCAGATCATTGACGAATTGCCGCACGATGCCCCCAATATCAACACCCTGTTTATCGATATCGCCACCGCAACCGGTCTTCGGCGGGATGAAAAGCTCTCCCTGTTGAGCACCCTGCTGGACAAAGGCGCTGACATCAATACGCCGGGTGCCTGGTCTCATTTCAAGATCAGCATCCTGCACACCGTCGTCGGTTGGCCCGACGATGTGGAACACAGTCAGGCTCTGCTGCCCTGGCTGCTTGAACGCGGTGCAGCCATTGAGTGTCATGGCCTGTCCGCGTTTTATCTGGCGGTGTGGTTTGGCCACATGGAGACTGCCAATTTGCTGGCAACGCGCGGTGCCAATCTCACCTGGATCGATTGTAAACAGGGTACGGTGTTCTCTTACCTTTTCACCCAGAACCCCCACGGAGAACGGATGCGCCTGAGCAAGGTATCCGCCGTGTTGCGCCGTTTGCAGGGGATCTACCGCAGTAAAGGGCAGTCCTTGCCCCTCGCTGAGCCATTTAATTATAACTCGCATGACTACGCGCCACTGAGCACCACCCATACGCTTGCGGCGTGCATTGCGCTGTACGATGCAGAGTATTTTATTCCCTTGGCTCGCACCCTGCTGGATATCGGTTGGCCGCTGAATGCCGCGATTAATGACGAGCATTTCAACGGCAACATGATCGCCTATTATCTGGAGTACGCCAAAGCCGGTGAGGATATCAGCCTGCTGCTCGATACCCTGCCGGAACCCCTCGATGTCACCAGTGAGATATCTGGCGATCCGCTACAGCGCGCCATCGGTTCCCGCGTGTCGCTGGAAACTGTCCAACGTCTGATCGTCGGTAACGATCCGAATCGGAGTATTGGCAGGAAGATCAAAGGCGATAGCGTCGTCTATGTTGAACAACCGCTGCTGATCTACACCATGGATCATGTGAGTGGGGACCGTGATAAAATTACGCCAGAGTATGCGTATGCCGTGTGCAACATGCTGTTGAGCGCGGGGGCCGATCCCAACTGCACCTCGACGCGCCGCTTCACGCCTGAGTTCGATCATCGCAACGGGGTGACGCGGTTAGAAAACAGCGCGCTAGAGTGGGCCATCATGCAGGAGTACTTCGACATCTTTACTCTGCTGCTGGATCACGGTGCCGATCCGGCTCGCCGCGCCTGTATCAAACAAGAGCAGTTTGTCCATTTTGCCTGCACCCGCCTGAGCAGCAAACCCGAATCAACCATTATCCTGTACTTGGATGAGTTGGAACGGCGTGGGCTGCTAGACATTGAAGCAAGGAGCGGCACCGAGGCCACGCCGCTGCTGATGGCGGTGTCCAAATGCCAAACGCCATTGGTGCGCTATTTCCTCGATCGTGGCGCAAACCCTAACGCCGTCGGCGGGTTCGATAACTCCGCCGCCTTGCACCGCGCCCTGAGCAATTGGGGGTGGGTCGATAAAGTCTCGCGCCGCGAAACCGTAGAACTGCTGTTAGCGGCCGGAGCCGACTGTCACTGGATCGATCCCGATGGCGACTATCCCTTGATGTGCGCCGCCGGGTACGGGAGTCTGGCCGGGCTAGAGGCGCTGTTGGCACACGGTGCTGACCCCCGTCAGGCCAATGCGCAAGGGCGCACCGCCCTGCATGAGGCGATAGCACGCGCCTACAGCTATGACACCTACCCCGATGATGAAGAAACAGAGGCAGAGCACAGCTTCGATCCGGTACTAAAAAGCGAGATCGTCAAACGCCTGCTCGATCATGGCGCGGATATCAATGCCGCCGATGAGGATGGCGATACGCCGCTGATCTTTGCTCTGCGCGCCAACCGGGAATCCATTGTCCACCTGTTGCTGGAGCGCGGTGCCGACGCGCAGCAGCCTGATAAGCTTGGCCGAACGCCGTTGATGCTGGCCGCACAATATTGTGCCGCACCCTATTTCGACCTGCTGTGGGCGCGCCAATCCACGTCAAACATCCGCCACCAGTGTGCCAACAACGGCGACAACCTGCTGCACGCCATCTGCCTGCGGCGCCATAGCGACACGGCGGAAGCCCAGTTCAGAACAGCGCTACTACACGGAGAGATTGCCTATCAGGCTAACGATCGGCGCATCACACCGCTGCACTATGCCTGCTATCTCGGACATCCGGCGATTGTGACACTCTGCTGTGAGCAGGGATTTGACGTCAATACACCAGATGACGGTGAGAATACGCCGCTGCATACCGCGTTATTTTTCGACGAGGACGAGGTTGAAGAGGATGACATCATCCAGATGGTCACCAGCCTGCTCACCGCTGGCGCGGACCCAAACCGGGCCAATGCCGCCGGGGAAACGCCGCTGATGGTCGCCTCACGGCGCAATCTGACCGATTGCGTCTCGCTGATGAGCATGATAACGGCAACCGCTCACGGGTTTGGCGCGGCTGGACAGAGGTTATCGTGACCTCAAAAGTTGGCAGATAATAGAATAACGGCAATATCAGTACTAATGCGCGCTGATATTGCCGGTGAAAATATTATTTCAACCACTATCGAAATATTATATATTTACAAATGAAATTACATTTAAAATAACAAGCGCTTCATCAAAAAAGCAAAACAATACATAAATAGAACCTAAAATAAAACAAACCGGGGTTGACGAAAATCAAATCAACTTTAAAGTGGAGATTGCACGTTGCGGTGATAGGCAATTTGTCATATCTACTTTAATCATGCCGTATGAAAAAGCCGGAGGTTTTATGCATGCAATCGCTGATGAAAGAGTAATAACGCCATCCATACAGTTACATGAAAATCTAATGGCGTTAAGCAAAAGTGTAAAAGGAATAATTCCTGACATCTCAACCACACACGTCAATGATATATTACAGTTAACGATTTCCCCCATGGCACTTGCGTGGAATTGGTCGAAAGGATTCAACTACAAGCCACAATGATAGAGCGAATCGTTATTCCCTACTAGAACATCGTTGAAACGTATTTTTAGACCTACACAGTGAACCTCACGGATGAGGTTCACTCATTTTAATGAATATATCATAGTCAATGACTTGATGAATAACTATACCGGATAACGCTTCAATCCTCGCTTGCAGTAGCTTTATGTTCGATACAACAACACCTTAATATGCCAATTTAACGCTGGAACCCGTTGCCGATGTTCTTAAATACGTTCACCAACGATATAAAACAAAAACCAGCAGCGGCTCTGTTAGCCATTATTATTACGGCTATGAGCTTGGTGACGACATTTCTTATCGTTATGCTCTATATTACAGACCGTGATATTGAACGGTGGTTGCCGGAGCATCAGCGTTTATATCGCATTGAAAGTCAATTCAACCTCCCTAATGGCGATAGTGTTCGCTCAGCGCAGATCCCTTTTCCGCTGGTGGAGGCATTACAGAAACATCCCCATATCGAAAACGTCGGATACGCTTACCGGTTGCATACTCACCTGCGCCGTCAGGGCAGCGTGATTCCCCGCGTTACCGTATTTGCCGTCACCCCAACGTTCATGGCACAACTGCACCCTTTTCGTGAAGATTTGCCAGCACCCGGCCCCCATGACATCTACATCACGGCCGATTTTAACCGCCACTATCTTGGATTAGCTGACCCACTGGGCAAAATAGTGGATTTGGGGGAGAGCGGCCAGTTCACCATCAAGGCTATCGTGGAGCCTCACCCTGACAGCAGTCTGCACCTGCCCGCCGCGATCGCCTTCACCCCAGAGCGGATAGCCGGATACCCCGATAAACGCCTGGACTGGTATGACAGCCATGTCTATGCCTTCGCTCGCCTCACCCCCTCCCACCCGCATTTTGATCAACAACTGCTGGCTAGCATCGTCGCCAATAATGCACCACAGATACCCGGAGCACCTTTTACACCCTCCTCGTTTCTGACGTTCAGCGCTAAAAACATCCTTGATATGCACTACGGCGATGGCTATGCCGATGAATTCGTCAAAACACGTGAAAAATCATTGCTTAATACGCTGTACACCGCAGCACTGTTTGTTCTCTTCACCACCGTGGCCAATTTTTTCAACATCAACGGTATTCTCAATGCCGCCAGACGCCCCAGCCTGCATATCAAGCGCAGTCTCGGTGCTTCAAGTGCGCAAATCCTGGCAGAATCGCTGAGCCTATTCTTGCCGCAGTTCCTGGCAACGGTAACGTTGGCAACCTTACTGCTTTGCGCCCTATTCCCTTTGTCGGCGGACGTGAGCGAATTGCTTCTCCGACAACCCATGACACGCCTGCTGACGGTATTTGTTGGCGTCACCCTGTCTATGGGCTTGATGATGCTACTCTCTCACCTGCTGAGTCTCGCTCTCTTCTTGTTTGGCAATCCGGCCTCACAGACCCCCAATCGCTATGAAAAGCAGCGTGTTTATTACCTCAACCGTATGATGATGGTGGTGCACCTGCTGGTCGCTGGCACGACTGTTTATCTGTGGGCGGGTGTGATGACGCAACACCACAGTGCGATGCATGCAGATGTGGGTTACCAGAAAGCGCACCGCCTGACATTTGCGCTCGATGAAGGATTTTACACACTCAGCAGCGTGCGCGAATTACAACATCGGCTCCAGGAAACCGCAGGCACGTCGGCTTTCAGTTTGAGCAGTTGGCAACCGTTTGACATGTCACGTCACATCCTCAACGTGCAGCACGCGCAACAGCAGGTGCAAGACCAATTTACCGCTATCAACACCCTTTCTGCCGACAAATACTTTGCGCAGGTTTGGGGATTAAAAACCCTGGCGGGCCAGGAGAATACGCTGAGAGCCAGCACCGATGATGACGTATGCCACGCTATCGTCACCCGCGCCTTCATGGATGCCATGGGGCAGAAAACCGTCGATGAGGTGCTGAATACCCGCTACTACATCCCCTTTCCGGAAGGACAAAAAGCACTCCGGGTGTTACGGATAGTGGAAAACTTCGACCTTGGAGAACACCTCTCTGCCCCCCAACCTTTGATCATCTTTATCAATGACCGCCTGGAAAAATTCGCGACAGTCGCGTATTCGAACGATCAACAGGAAGCCTCTATTGCCGCACAGATTAAACGTCATGGTCCACCTGACTTATCGCTGCAAACGGTACAGGCGCTTCATAACCGTCATTTTCATAACGATTCGCAGATGCTCAACGTCATTACCTTCACCGCGAGCATGGCGTTGATATTAATGGTTATCAGCACCTTGGTGATCAGTCTGTCAGACGCTCAGCGGTTAGACAGCACACTGAAAATCATGGAAGCAGTGGGGGGGTCTCTTGCAACAAACGTGGTGTTTTTTCTGCAACAACATGTGCTACCCATGTTGTTCTCTTTACTGGCGTCACTGGCCCTGGGAGGTTTGCTGTTAAGGCGCTGGTTACAACAGTATGACACCGTTGCCGAACGGGTTTATGTCAATGCGTTTGCGGCACTGCTGTTGCTGGGGCTGATAGTGGTAGCCATTATGGCACTGTCACTGGTGTTGCACGATGGCAGGGTAGCTCGCCCGCGGTTAAGGCGAGGGTAAGCCGCTATGGACATTCAATTAGACCCGAAATCCACGCGACATCGCGTTGCCCAATGGACAGTCGGCCTGGCACTGGTGATTTTCGGCCTGTTGTGTCTGTGGCTTATCAACGTGGTCACCGCAGAAAAAGTCACACGAATACCGTTTACCCAGGTGACGTTGCACGTTGCCCAGCGCGGCACATTTACCGATACGCTGGTGACACGTGCGGTGGCTATCCCGAGTGAAAGCGTGATTATCGCCTCTGAACGCGGCGGAACGGTCATTGAAGTGCGCCAGAATGCATCCAACGATGTGAAAAAGGGCGATGTCATTGCCCGATTGTCGAACGACGACTTCGTTTTGCAGGTCACCTCGCGGATTGCCGATGTGACTGAACAGACCAACAACCTGCGCAACATGCGCAGATTACTCGAGAAGGATGATCTCGATACGCGTCTGTCACGGCAAGATTCACGTTTTCATCTGGAGAAAATCGATAAAGAAGCGGCGCGTAAAAAGACATTATACGAGCGCGGTATTCTGGAAAAAGCCACCTATGAACAGTTGCTGGATGAATTGGCGCATTGGAAAACACGCTACGCGATTTTAACCACGTATCAGGAACGGCAAGACCATATGCTACCGACAGAGCTTGCTGAAATCGCGGCGTCGGCCAAGCATCTGGATACCTTAACCCGGTTAATTGAGAGCGGTCTGGATAAGCTGGTTATTACTGCCCCGATTGACGGCATTCTGTCACCGCTAACGATCAAGATGGGCCAACAAATTAAACCCGGCGAAAAAGTTGCCAACGTAGACAACCCGCATACCTACTATTTTGAAGCCTCCTTCAGCGAATATTATCTGGATAAAATCCGGCCGCACGATCGTGTCACGGCACACTATGCGGGCATGGATATCCCACTGCTCATCACCTCCGTCTCTTCCGTGGTGGAAAACGGTAAGTTTCTTGCCAAATTAACACTCGCTCAGCCACAACAACTCTCGTTGAAACGCGGACAATCTCTCGATCTGCGCGTTTCACTTGGAATCCAACCGGATGCATTACTGATTCCCACCAAAGCGGTCTTTTTCGAAACCGATGAGTCGTGGGTATACCGCTACGATGAAAAACACCATCGCGCGGTTAAAACACCCGTGGTGATTAAACGTCAAGGGGAAACGCAATCGCAAGTACTGAGTGGGTTGTCTGCCGGGCAACAGGTTGTGGTGCTTACAGGCGGCAACGTTGAAAAATCCAACATTATCGAGTTTGAATAAGATGATACAACTGGAAAGCGCAGAAAAATTTTACACCACTCGAACCCTGAAAACGCTGGCGCTGCGTGACGTCAATCTTCATATCACGGCGGGGGAGTTTGTCTCCATTATGGGGCCATCGGGTTCGGGAAAAACCACGCTGCTCAACGTACTCGGCATGTTTGAAACGCTTGATGCCGGTCGATTGCAGCTGGCGCAGCACGACATTACACGGATGCACCACGGCCAAAAAATCGCGCTGCGCCGCCAACTGATCGGTTACATCTTTCAGTCATTCAATCTGATCGATTTTATGTCGGTCTATGAAAATATCGAGCTTCCGCTCAAGTACCGCAATGTCCCCAAATCTGAACGAAAAGCGCGCGTTAAACAAACCCTTGAGCAGTTTGGCTTATCAGGCAGAAGCGCGCACTACCCCGCCCAGCTGTCAGGCGGTCAGCAACAGCGGGTTGCCATCGCTCGCGCCATGATCTCACGACCAGCATTGATTTTGGCCGATGAACCAACGGGCAATCTGGACAGTAATAACAGCAAAACCGTATTGACGCAGCTAGCAGACATTAATCAGGCCGGTACCACCGTTGTCATGGTTACGCACTCCCCCGAGGCCTCAGCGTATGCCAAACGACACGTAATGATGAAGGACGGTTATCTCACATGACATAGTAAGGAGAGAAATCATGAATGGAATCATACCCATTGTTCAGATTGATACGGATATAACATCAGCACTTAGCACCAACGATCTCGAAAAAATCGCCACGCAAGACTACCGACAGATGAGCGCCTATCTGATTGGCAAAATTCCGGCACAAACGTTGCTCAGTACCGAAGAGCTACATACTTTCCACACCGAGCAACAGCAAGCCGTCACCGCCCAACCCGTGGCAGCCAAAAAGTTGGTGGTGGTATTGAAAGCCACTCGCCTGTGTAACTTACGTTGCACTTATTGCCATTCCTGGGCTGAGGGGCCAAACCAAACGATGCAGTTTGATATCTTGGTTCGCACTATCCGTAAAATATTAGCTATCCCCAACATTAAACGCTTTGAGTTCGTTTGGCACGGTGGTGAGGTGACGCTACTTAAGCCTCTTTTTTTTCAGAAGCTACTTTGGTTACAACAACAATTCAAACAACCAGAACAGCATATTACCAACTCAATGCAATCAAACGCGGTGAATATCTCGGATGAATGGTTAGCCTTTATGAAAGGGATCGGAATGCATGTTGGTATTAGTCTGGACGGCATTCCTGCCGTTCATGACTCACGTCGCGTCGATTACCGAGGTCGGGGAACAGCGCAACGCGTCGCTGAGGGACTCAAAAGGCTTAAACAACATTCCATCCCCTATGGGGCTCTCATCGTTGTTGACCGCCACGTCTATCAAACGGACCTCCGAGAAATGTTCGATTATTTCGGTAAGATAGGTCTCAATGACATCGAATTTCTCAACATTGTTCCTGATAATCGCATCCCTGCCGGAGGAACGGTCGACGGAAATTACATCACTTATGCCGAGTTTATCGCGTTTCTGAATCGGGCATTCATGCTGTGGTGGGACGAATATCGGGCTGTTTTACATATTCCACAATTCAGCGATTTTATTCGGGCCATCAACAACCCAGGCACTCGTCTGGCCGCCTGCTATTGGTCAGAAAACTGTTCCCAAGAGGTCATTACCCTTGAACCCAATGGAGACGTTTCACCGTGCGACAAATATGTAGGCGATGCGGGTAGTCATTACGGCTCGTTGATGAAAACGGATTTGGCAGAGCTATTGGCCTACTCGGCACATAACCAGGCGGCAAAGCGTGAGGAGCAGGAAGCCTTCGATAAAATGCGCCAGTGTCGTTGGTTTTCGCTCTGTCATGGGGGATGCCCGCACGATCGTGTGATCAATCGCCGACACGTGGCGGGTTATCAGGATAATTGCTGCGGTACGGGTAAACTGTTGGCGACCATCGAAGGCTGCCTGAAGAAAGAACATCGTGCTACCCCGACAACAGGGGATAACCCGCCCTCACAGTAGGGCTGTCTCCTCAGCGAATGGCGGAAGGCAAGCAGCCAAAACGGGAGCGAAAGCGTTCAGAAAAGCGCGCCCGAGATTGGTATCCGCAGGCCTCAGCGATACGCGGAATGCTCCAAGCGGTGGTTTGCAACAGCATCATGCCGTGGTGCATGCGGATATCGCTAAGCACCGTCTCAAAGCGTGAACTCTCTGCGGCAAGGCGTCGCCGTAGGGTGGCTTCACTCATCGCCAGCTCTCGACCGGCTTCGCGTGCGGTCCAGTGCCGATGCGGCTCGCGAGCCATCAGCGCTTGCAGACGCGCGACCGTGTCATTGTACCGTGGCGGGCGAAAGACATGACCACGCTCAGCCAACGCGCTCAGCAGTTCCAGTAGCCGGTAGGTGAGCCGCTCATCGCTCACGGGCCTGATCTCGACGCTTTCAATCAGATGCCATAACGTCGATGCCACATCGTCATCCAAAGGCATCACCTGAAAAGGCACGGCAGCGGAACGCTCACAGCCCTCTAAAAGAGAAGAGGCCGCCAAATGACTTTCCAACAGCGCGCTCGCGATTGTCATAAAAACCGAACGGAAACAGCGTTCAGCCCCTCCCGGGGTTTTCACGATATCGACACAGGAGCCTGCGTCGACCAGCACCAACGCAGGCCGTGCGGCATCGACCAAGATCTCATGTTCCGCGAACGCTAAACGCATCTGCCCCGAGACCACCAGTAACACGGTTGCCTCATGAAACTGGAAACGGGCGGTTTGTTGCGGTTGCCGCAGGCAAGGTTGAGCCAGTGCGCACAAACCCTGTCGCACCACGGGCGAGGACGAGGGCAACCGCCAGCACTCTCCTCCTTCGCCGTGCAACACCGGCACGGTCAACGCTTGCCCGACGTGGTTCACGCCACAGGCATCGCTGGATTCAAACTGTAAAGCCCGGTCAGGCTGGCTTTTGCCAATACCGGCGCTGTCGCCAGTGCCGCGCGCACGTTTGCCCCATCCAGCGGTCCGTTCACAGCCAACGCAGGAACCGCCAGCGCATAAACAGTGAAAATATAGTGATGCACTAGCGCATCATTCCACGGCGGGCACGGGCCGTCATAACCGTAATAATCGCCTTTCATTTGCTCATCCCCGGCAAACCAGGCCGTGTAATCATTAATACCGTGGCGGCCTTCACCGGGTGCGGCAGGCCCCGATTTTCCACGCGGCGTCACGCTATTCGAATGCGTACCTGCGGCAATCTCCGTCACGGTGGGCGGAACATCAAGCAGCAACCAGTGGAAAAAATCGACGCGCGGCAAGGATGCCGGCACCTCTCGACCTTCCTGATTCACATCATCACCTTTGCTCGGCACATCGGGATCGTGACACACAATCACGAAGGATTGCGTGCCCGGTGGAACATCGCGCCAGGCAAGATGCGGGTTGCGGTTCGATGACAGCGCAACGTGTGCAGTGCCGTCTGGCACGGCAAACGCAAATTCACCCGGAATCGCCTGACCATCCTGAAAGCTTTGACTGATGAGTTGCATGGAAAACCTCGTCCTGTGGAGTAATGAAATGCCGCCCCGGCCACGATACCGGTACGCAGTAAGATCATAATAGTGGATTTGGTTGCCCTCGAGGTGCCTTATCCAGTCAAGAGACTGCCGAAACCAATCAAAATGATTGGTTTCGGATTATTATTTAATAGATCGGTTTACTTCCCCCACGACTAACCGGGCGCAATGAGAAAAGGGCTGCGGCAACGATGAGCATCATCGGCTAATGAGCGCCCGTCTGAACGCGTTCCCGCTCCAATCGCTTCACCGCCCCCGCGCGCAGTGCATCCAGCTGTTCGAGAAGGCTTTTAGCATCCACCAGCGGGTTTACCTGACCAGGCTGACGCGTTTTGAGCCGCTCGCTCGCTTCAATCAACCCATTACTGAAGGGATGCGCAGTCAGGTGCACACTGATGGGGTGTTGAGCATCATTCACCATGCTTTTGATGCGATCGACGCTACTTATGTAAGCCTCAACCTGTTTCGGACCGTCAATCGCATTTAATCCCAAACCGCCAATGGTAATCGCGCGATAGGTGTTTTTACCTTCTTTCACGTCCATCACATAAGACGTGGTTCCCCATGTATGGCCCGGAGTGATGTAGGCGTAAAACGTCGTGTCGCCCATGGAAAGCGCTTCACCGTCTTTGACAATCACGTCATTCGGCGCAGGATCGGGCATTACCCATGCATTGGGTTTTCCCTGCGTTTTTTTTGCCTCCTCCTGCGCTTCTTTCCAGCCTTGCTCCGCCATCACAAAACGGGCGTTGGTTAACACCTTTTTCAGTGTGGCGACGCCCCCCACGTGATCGAAATGCCCGTGCGTCAACAGCACCATTTTGATATCCGCCGGGTCTACGCCAACGTGCTTGATATTCTCAATAAGTCGATCGGTAAATTCGCCATATAACGTATCAATGAGCACCGGCCCATCGCTGGTTTTGATAAGCCAGGCCGAGACCCAGCAAAGCCCCACATAGTAGACGTTATCAAACGCCTGATAGGGCTCAACCGTTTGTGCGTTGACATCATTCAGCCAACGCCCGAGTTCGGCAGGCATCTTGCCGCTATTCCCGAACTGGTCGAAATACGCGTTAATCGTTGATGAGGGGCCGCATCCGGTTAATGGAACAGAAGGCGTGCTATTCACTGGGGCCGCAGCGGCAGTGCCAGCAAGCAACATACAGAGGGCAGTAGCCGTCAGGCGTTTAATGTGCATTTTTCGTCTCTTTATTTAATGTTGTTGGGCAAACTGTAATTGCTCAAACAGAACGAATAAATACGGTAGACTGCAAAGCATTGTTGCACATTCCGTACATTAGGAGCGCCATGATGGATCGCTTTATTGCCATGCGCGTCTTTGTTGATGTGGTTGATCTGGGAAGCCTAACGGCCGCGGCGAACAAACTGGATATCTCTCGGGCCATGGCGACACGCTATATCGCCTCACTGGAAAAAGCGTTTGGCACGCGGCTCCTGCACCGTACCAGTCGCAGTTTGGGGCTGACGGGCACAGGCAACGAAATTCTGTCCTATTGTCGCCAGATTCTGGCGTTAAATGAGGATATTGGGGCCGTGATCGGCAGTAAACGTGCTGAACCGCACGGCCTCATCCGTGTAGCAAGCAGCCTCTCCTTTGGTCAATCCTATCTGGCAGAGGCAATGAGACGCTATGCGGCATTGCATCCTAACGTTTCCGTTGAAATGGTACTGAAAGACCAGTCGGTCAATTTGGTGGAACAACGGCTCGATCTTGCCATTCAGGTGGGCGATAAATTGGAGCCGGGCGTTATCTCACGGCAACTTTCCCGCTGTACGTCGATGGTATGTGCCGCACCCGATTACCTGGCACGCAGAGGGATTCCCCAGCGGCCAGAAGCGCTGAGTGAACATAACTGCTTAAACCACACCCGCTTTGGTAAAAGCTGGCATTTTCGCCACGCTTCGGCCAACGGCACAGAGACGACGTTTGATGAGATCGAGGTGAGTGGGAATTTTTCCGCCAATGACAGTATGGTGCTGCTGCATGCGGCATTGGCGGGCGACGGCATTGTCCATTTACCGACGTTCACAACGCAAGCCTATCTTCGTTCCGGTGCATTGGTACGTTTACTTGCCGACTACACGCTGCCCACGCTGGGTGTTTATGCGTTATACAGTTCGCGCAAATACCTACCGACGAACACACGGACCCTGTTGGACTTTTTAGTGGATGACATGTCGGAAAACCAGTGAGTGGAGGATCCGCCATAGCGGCGGCACGTGTATTCACGCAGGTTTTAGGCAGCAGTGACACTGTATACCTCAATGCCGGGTAAACCTCTTGTAAAGGATAACGAAGCGATCCACAGGGCGCCTTATAGGCAATATGAAGTACGAAAAAATAATGAAGAAAAACCGAAGATGAAAAATGAGAGATACAGAAGAAAACTTGGAGCGGGAAACGAGACTCGAACTCGCGACCCCGACCTTGGCAAGGTCGTGCTCTACCAACTGAGCTATTCCCGCTTAGGAAGGCCACACCAGCCAGCGCTGCTGTGAAAACCGATCGTGAAGCTGGTTACCTAAACTTTCACGTTGGAAAGTTTGGAGCGGGAAACGAGACTCGAACTCGCGACCCCGACCTTGGCAAGGTCGTGCTCTACCAACTGAGCTATTCCCGCAGGAATAACCATCTTCACTCGCACCACAAATTCTGCTGCGGTACGGGGTGCGAATTATACGAGAAATCGTTGCCTCCGCAAGCCCCTTACCGCGAAAAAATGACTGACTGCCGATAAAAACAGCAATTTCGCTCTCGGTCGGGCAAAAAACGCCCGTCGTGACTACAGACGGATAAAATGCTCGCGGTAATAGGCCAGTTCGGCCACAGAGTCACGAATATCGTCCATCGCCTGATGGGTACCCTGTTTTTTCAATCCAGCCATAATCTCGGGTTTCCAGCGACGCGCCAACTCTTTCAGCGTGCTGACATCCAGATAGCGGTAGTGAAAATAGGCTTCAAGCGCAGGCATATAACGAAACAGGAAACGGCGATCCTGACCAATGCTGTTGCCGCAAATCGGCGATTTCCCGGCAGGCACCCACTGCTGCAAAAAAGCAATGGTTTCTGCTTCCGCCGCGCGGTCATCATAGGCACTGGCTTTAACCCGTTCAATCAGGCCGCTGGCACCGTGGGTACGCACGTTCCAGTCATCCATCAGCGCTAGCTGGGCATCGGATTGGTGTACCGCGATCGTCGGCCCCTCGGCCAATACATTAAGATGGGCATCAGTCACCAGCGTCGCGATTTCAATAATGCGATCCTGCTCCGGGTCCAACCCCGTCATTTCCAAGTCGATCCAAATAAGATTGTTTTCGCTTACCTGACTATTTTCAACGGGCATACATTTACTTCCTTTTCCAACCATCCCCAGAGAAGCGGGAATAACAGGCATCAGTTAATTAAAATCAAATAGCGTGTATTATAGTCTCTTCAGCCATTGTGGGCGATAACCACAGTTCAAGCGAGGCTCAGTGAGCAAAAATAAACTGTCCAAAGGACAGCAACGTCGAGTTACAGCGAACCACCAACGTCGTCTTAAGCACAGAGAAAGCAAAATCGAGTGGGATGACAACCAGTTGGAAGAACCGCAAGAGGGCATCATTATCAGCCGTTTTGGTATGCATGCGGATGTGGAAGCCCAGAATGGCATTATCCACCGGTGTAATATTCGTCGTACCATCAAATCGCTGGTCACCGGCGATCGCGTGGTGTGGCGAGCCGGTAAAGAGACGCAGGCTGGCATCAGCGGTATCGTTGAGGCGGTGCACCCGCGCGAGTCAGTGCTGACACGCCCGGACTTTTACGACGGCGTTAAACCTATCGCCGCTAATATCGATCAGGTGGTGATCGTTTCCGCGATTTTGCCTGAGCTGTCACTGAACATCATTGACCGCTATCTGGTGGCCTGCGAAACCCTGGAGGTCGCGCCGCTGATCGTGCTGAACAAAATCGACCTGCTGGATGATGAAGGCCGCGCGTTTGTCGATGGGCTGATGAACATATACCGGGCACTGCACTATCCGGTCATCATGGTATCAGGCCACACGCAGCAAGGGATGGAGACGCTGGAGCACGCCTTAACGGACAGGATCAGCATTTTTGCTGGCCAATCCGGGGTGGGGAAATCCAGCCTGCTGAACGCATTGCTCTACCCTGACGCCGCCAAGATTCTGGTCAACGATGTGTCCGATGTGTCCGGTCTGGGCCAACACACTACCACGGCGGCCCGGCTGTATCACTTCCCGCACGGCGGCCATGTGATTGACTCCCCCGGCGTGCGCGAATTTGGCTTATGGCATCTGGAGCCGGAGCAGGTCACACAGGGTTTTATCGATTTCCGGCCCTACCTCGGCACCTGTAAATTCCGCGATTGCCGCCACGATAACGATCCCGGTTGTGCGCTGCGCGCTGCCGTGGAGCGCGGCGACATCGCCGAAGAACGTTTCGATAATTATCACCGTATTCTGGAGAGCATGGCGCAGGTAAAAACGCGTAAAACCTTCTCTGATTCTGATACGGACCGCTGACTTTTACCGCATCCATCGCTACAATGCGCCCCTTTTTAGATGGGCGCATAAAAACCTAAGGGGCTCACTGTGCTGGATAAACTGAAAATCGCCTTACAATACTGGCTACCGAAAATCGCACTGACGCGGTTAGCAGGCTGGGGTGCAGACAAGCAGGCCGGCAGGCTAACCAAAGGGGTTATCGATCTTTTCGTTCGCTACTACAACGTGAACATGCAGGAAGCGCAACACCCGGATACCGCTGCCTATCGGACGTTCAATGACTTTTTCGTGCGTCCGCTGCGCCCAGACGTGCGCCCGATTGATCCGCACGCACACCGCGTAGTGCAACCGGCTGATGGCGTGCTATCGCAAATGGGCCCCATTGTCGACGGCAAGTTGATTCAGGCCAAAGGCCATGACTACTCGCTGGAAGCGCTGCTGGCAGGCAACTATGTGATGGCTGACCTTTTTCGTGATGGCCTGTTCGCCACCACTTACCTCTCGCCGCGCGATTATCACCGTGTGCATATGCCGTGCGACGGCGTACTGCGTGAAATGATCTACGTACCGGGCGAGCTGTTTTCCGTCAATCTGTTTACCGCGGACAACGTACCCAATCTTTTTGCCCGCAACGAGCGCGTTATCTGCCTGTTCGATACCGATTTTGGCCCGATGGTACAAATTCTGGTGGGTGCAACCATTGTCGGCAGCATCGAGACCGTCTGGTCTGGCACCGTGACGCCGCCGCGTGAAGGCATCATCAAGCGTTGGACCTACCCGGCTCAGGGTGAGCAAGGTGCCATCGCCCTACAAAAAGGCGAAGAGATGGGCCGTTTCAAACTGGGCTCTACGGTCATCAACCTGTTTGCACCCAACACGCTTCAGTTTGCCGCGCACCTAAATCCGCTGAGCGTTACCCGTGTGGGCGAACCCTTTGCCGAAGCAAAAATGGTGGATTCCACAGAAGAAGCACCCGTTGCCGCAGAATCCGTGCCGGATGCGACGGATCATGGCGATGACGTAACGCACCACACGCCTTAAGCAACCTATATGCCAGCGAACCTGCGTGAGAGAGGGAGAACCATCGTGCGTCAACTCGTGATTTTCTTTGCTGCTGTTCTGCTCTCTGTCACCGCGCTGGCGGCACCTGTGCCTAACGAAGCATTGGTACGCCAGCAGTTGGAACAGGCTGAAGCCAATAAAAATACCCCCGATCAGGCCGATATCGTCGAACAGTTTCGACTTGCGTTAAACATCTTGCAGGAACGCAAAGAGTCGCTGGCACGCACCGAGCAATATCAACACGTTATTGACGATTTCCCCAAACTGACGCAGGAATTACGCCGTCTGCTGGCGGCGGAAGAAAATAAAAACACCGCCATTAGCGACAAGCTATCGGTTGTCGATCTGGAGCAAAAAGTGGTGCAAACCAGCAGCCAACTGCTGGATCAATCGCGCCAACTGCAACAGGAACGAGAACGACTGCGTGAAGTGATCGATTCTCTGGCTCAACTGCCGCAGCAGCAAACCGAAGCCAGTCGGGTATTAAACGAAATTGATCGTCAAATCCAATCGTTAGGCAATCCGGTCACACCGCTGGTCCAGGCGCAGTTAGTGCTCTTGCAAGCCCAGCAGGCGCTGCGCCAAAGCCGGGTTGACGAACTGGAACTGGCCCAGCTTTCCGCCAGTAATCGCCAGGAACTCTCCCGCTTACGCGTGGAACTCTATCAGTTGCGCCACGACAGGCTGGATGAACAACTGCAAGCATTACGTTCCAGCATCAATAATTTACGCCAGCGTGAAGCGGAGAAAGTGCTCGAACGCACCGAGCAGTTAGTGGAACGCGGTGACGATTTACCCGCCGTCATCAGCGAACAGCTACAGCTTAACCGTGAGCTGTCTCAAGAGCTGAATCAGCAGGCCCAACATCTCGATTTAATTGCCTCACAGCAGCGTCAGGCAACCACCCAAACCCAGCAAGTGCGACAAGCACTCAGCACCTTACGTGAGCAGGCGCAGTGGATTGGGGCATCGACCGTACTGGGTGAAGCACTGCGGGCACAGGTGGCACGCCTGCCGGACATGCCGCAACCGCAACGGCTAGACACCGACATGGCCCAGTTGCGCGTACAACGGTTACGCTATGAAAACCTGCTCAGTGCTGCCCGCACTTCAGAGCGCCCAAGACAAGAGAACTGCACGCCCAACAGTAACAGTCAGCAATGCGTGCTTGGCGATCAGATTCGTACCCAGCGTGACTTACTCACATCGCTGATTTCCGGCACCGATGCGCAGATCCTTGAACTGACCAAGCTCAAAGTGGCGACCAGCCAACTGGAAGAAGCGCTGCTGGAAATCCGCGAGGCGGTTCATCGCTATCTGTTCTGGGTTGCCGATGTGAACCCCATTTCCTTCGCCTTCCCGGTACAGGTGGTGCAGGCGCTTTACCATTTACTCTCGCTGGACACCTTTACTCAGCTCAGCAGCGCCGTCATTATGGTGGTGACCAGTCGGGAAACCGCGTTCCCGCTGATGGGCGCGCTGATTTTGGTCGGCTTCGGCATCAGTTCGCGCCGTCACTACAACGCCTTTTTAGAGCGCGCCAGCAGCCGTATCGGCAAAGTCACCCTCGATCATTTTTCGCTGACGCTACGCACGCTGTTCTATTCGCTACTGATTGCGCTTCCGCTGCCCGTGCTATGGGCCGCATTGGGGTACGGCTTGCAAAACGCCTGGCCCTACCCCATCGCCGTTGCGATTGGTGACAGCGTGACCGCCACCGTCCCGTTGATGTGGCTGGTGATGGTCAGCGCCGCCTTCGCCCATTCGAATGGGCTGTTTATTGCCCACTTACGCTGGTCACCCGAGCGCGTCGCGCGCGCCATGCGCTACTACCGATTGTCGATCGCTTTTATTGTTCCGCTGATCATGGCGATCATCACGTTTGAAAACCTCAACGAACGCGAGTTTTCCAGCACGCTGGGGCGACTGTGCTTTATTTTGCTGTGTCTGGCGTTGAGTCTGGTGACTACCAGCCTGAAACGGGCCGGAATTCCGCTCTACCTGAACAAGGAAGGCTCCGGGGAAAACACCATCAACCGTGCGCTGTGGAACCTGATGATCAGTGCGCCCCTGATTGCGGCGCTGGCATCGGGCGTTGGCTATCTGGCCACGTCGAAAGCTTTGCTGGCACGCCTGGAAACCTCGGTCGCCATCTGGTTCTTCCTGCTGGTGGTGTACCACGTGATACGGCGCTGGATGCTGATCCAACGCCGACGCATCGCGTTTGACAGGGCCAAGCAACGGCGCGCCGAAATATTGGCGCAGCGCGCACGCGGTGAAGAAGAGTCGGGGGTCTTAGTGGAAACCACCTCAGACACCATCGAAGAGCCGGTGGTCGATCTGGATACCATCAGCGCCAAATCGCTGCAACTGGTGCGATCCATTCTGACACTGATCGCGCTGGTGTCAGTGATTGTCCTGTGGTCAGAAATCCACTCCGCGTTTAGCTTTTTAGAAAACATTAATCTGTGGGAAGTCACCAGTACGGTGAAAGGGGTCGATAAGGTACAGCCAATCACCCTCGGGGCGGTGCTGATCTCGATTCTGATTTTCAGCATCACCACGCAGGTGGTGCGCAACCTGCCCGCGCTGCTTGAGCTGGCATTGCTTCAGCACCTCGATCTCTCCCCCGGTTCTGGCTATGCCATTATCACCGTCAGCAAATACATGCTGATGCTGATTGGCTGCCTGGTGGGGTTCTCGTTTATCGGGATTGAGTGGTCACAACTCCAGTGGCTGGTTGCGGCCCTGACCGTAGGCCTTGGCTTTGGTTTGCAGGAGATCTTCGCCAACTTCATCTCCGGCCTGATCATTTTGTTTGAAAAACCGATCCGCATTGGCGACACCGTGACCATTCGCGATCTCACCGGCAGCATTATGCGCATCAATACCCGGGCCACCACGATCACCGATTGGGACAGAAAAGAGATCATCGTGCCCAACAAAGCCTTTATCACCGAACAGTTTATCAACTGGTCGCTGTCAGATTCGGTCACGCGCGTGGTGCTGACCATTCCAGCGCCGGTCGATGCCGATAGCCAAAAAGTGACCGCACTGCTGCTCAATGCGGTGAAACGCTGCCCGCTGGTATTGGAAAACCCGCCGCCAGAAGCCTTTCTGGTGGATTTACGTCAGGGTATCCAGATTTTCGAATTGCGTATCTTTGCCGCAGAAATGGGACACCGCATGCCGCTGCGTCATGAGATTCACCAGTTGATTCTGGAAGCCTACCGCGAGAACAACATGGAGATGCCGTTCCCGCCGTTCCAGGTGCAGATGAGTTCCGTACGGATTGATGGACGCAGCCCGAGTTCAGCCAACCGGCCGGAAGGTGGGTTGTAACAGGCAGATTGCTTCGGAGAGAACCAAACGCGCGGTACCTTCCTCCGCTCACGCGGAGGAACGGCGATTTGATGATTACGAACGCCCGACGGTGAAGGCCATCACCTCACCAATGGTTTCCGCTTTTAACGCCAGCATAATCAAACGATCCACCCCTAACGCGACGCCAGAACAGGCAGGCATGCCCTGCTTCAACGCCGCCAGCAGATATTCATCAATCGGTTGCTGAGAAAGCCCGTTAGCCGCACGTTTGCGGTTATCCTGCTCAAAACGTTGGCGCTGCTCATCGCTGTCCGTCAATTCGCGAAAACCGTTTGCCAGCTCGATACCTTTGAAATAGGCCTCGAAGCGCTCCGCCACTCGGTGATCTTCTGAGCTGATTTCCGCCAGCGAAGCCTGTGACGCCGGGAAGTGATACACAAAGGCCGGTTTGTCGTGCCCAATGTGCGGTTCCACGCCGAAGGTGAACAGCATTTGCAACAGCGTGTCGCGATCCTCTTCCCGGCTGGCGAGATCGCCCATGCCGAGCTTATCCGCCGCTTCTCGCAGTTGCGCTTTGTCCGCAGAAAGCGGGTCCACGTCAAGATGGCGCTGAAAAGCCTGCTGATACGAGAGGCGTTCTGCGCTTTCACACTCCAGTACTTGCTGTAATAAATCGTCCACTTCGTCCATCAAGCGATACATATCGTAGTGGGGGCGATACCACTCGAGCATGGTGAACTCGGGGTTGTGGTATCGTCCAGACTCTTCATTACGGAAACTACGGCACAGTTGAAAGACGGGTCCGCTGCCTGCGGCGAGCAAGCGCTTCATATGGTATTCAGGGCTGGTCATCAGGTAGAGCGTCATCCCTTCGGATACGCCAGGCCCGACAAAACGCGTCTGGAACGGGACCATATGTACATCCGTCACCGTTGCCTGACTCATGGACGGTGTTTCTACTTCCAATACGCCGCGATCGGAGAAAAATCGCCGAATTTCAGAAACGATGGCTGCACGCTTCAATAAATTTTCAATAGTGGCGGTGGGCTGCCAGAGTGCGCCTTCGCACATGTTTCTTTACTCCTAACGCAAACAGGGGATGCAGTCTACCCGCATATTCGCCTGCAAACAATTCAACTCCGCCACAATCACGCACTGTCTCTCCGCCGCTTCTCGTGTACGGGTTTATCCCCTTGCGCAGGCCCTTTTATGTCGATATCCAGAACATTATGTGCAATTACCGTGAGCCAGTTCCTTATTAAAGAAATAAAAGTGTTATTTATCCGACAATAGCGTTAACCATCATGCTGTTATTGCCAAAATCAAAACCCAATAAAAAAAACAAAATGCTGGATCACATCAAATTTCACCTACTCATAATTCGGTATAATCATTTCCACACAAAAAATATAGGTTTAGCTATTCTTAATATGTGTCCACGAATTGCTTTAAATATCGATGAATTACAGAAAGCGTTCGGTGGGAAATAGAGATTAACGAATCGAATATATTATTTTTAATTTAACTTAATTAACTTTAGTAACTGGAGGAGTGCAGTGCAAACCTTTAATGCCGATTTGGCCATTATCGGGGCCGGGGGCGCTGGTTTACGTGCGGCAATCGCTGCCGCTGAAGCTAATCCCCAACTGAAAATTGCGCTGATATCAAAAGTCTACCCAATGCGTAGCCACACCGTGGCCGCCGAGGGTGGTTCAGCCGCAGTCACTCAGGATCACGATAGTTTTGATTTTCACTTCCACGACACCGTTGCCGGTGGCGATTGGCTCTGCGAGCAAGATGTCGTTGAACATTTTGTTCATCAATGTCCACAGGAGATGATCCAGCTAGAACAATGGGGTTGCCCTTGGAGCCGTAAACCCGACGGTTCCGTCAACGTTCGTCGTTTTGGCGGTATGAAAATTGAGCGCACCTGGTTTGCCGCGGATAAAACCGGCTTCCACATGCTGCATACCCTGTTCCAGACCTCACTGAAATACCCGCAAATCCAACGCTTTGATGAGCACTTTGTGTTGGATATTCTGGTTGATGACGGTCAGGCGCGTGGTCTTGTCGCCATCAATATGATGGAAGGCTCGTTGGTGCAAATCCGCGCTAACGCGGTGGTGCTGGCGACCGGCGGTGCGGGTCGCGTTTACCGCTACAACACCAACGGCGGCATCGTCACCGGTGATGGCATGGGCATGGCGTTCCGCCACGGTGTGGCGCTGCGCGATATGGAATTCGTGCAATATCACCCGACCGGCCTGCCGGGTTCCGGTATCCTGATGACCGAAGGCTGCCGTGGTGAAGGCGGTATCATGGTCAACAAAGACGGCTACCGCTATCTGCAAGATTACGGCATGGGACCCGAAACGCCGCTCGGCGAGCCGAAAAACAAATACATGGAGCTGGGTCCGCGCGACAAAGTATCGCAAGCCTTCTGGCACGAATGGCGTGCAGGCCGCACGGTGTCCACCCCGTTGGGCGATGTGGTCTACCTCGACCTGCGTCACCTGGGCGAGAAAAAGCTGAAAGAGCGTCTGCCGTTTATCTGCGAACTGGCAAAAGCCTACGTTGGCGTCGATCCAGTGAAAGAGCCGATTCCTATTCGTCCGACGGCGCACTACACCATGGGCGGCATCGAAACCAATCAGGATTGCGAAACCACCATTAAAGGGCTGTTTGCCGCGGGCGAATGTTCCTCGGTGGGCTTGCACGGTGCTAACCGCCTTGGTTCCAACTCACTGGCAGAACTGGTGGTGTTTGGTCGTATGGCCGGGGAAAATGCAGTGCGCCGTGCGCAAGAAGCCGCTCCCGCCAACGGCAGCGCGCTGGATGCGCAAACACGCGATATCGAGCAGCGTCTGCATGACCTGATGAATCAGGAAGGCACGGAAAGCTGGGCGAAAATCCGCGATGAAATGGGCATGTCGATGGAAGAAGGTTGCGGTATTTACCGTACCACCGACCTGATGCAGAAAACCGTGGATAAACTCGCTGAGCTGAAAGAACGCTTCAAGCGCGTGAAAATTCACGACCATTCCAGCGTGTTCAACACCGACCTGCTTTACAACATCGAGCTGGGCCACAGCCTGGATGTCGCTGAATGTATGGCACACTCTGCCATCAACCGTAAAGAATCACGCGGCGCACACCAGCGTCTGGATGAAGGTTGCACTGAGCGTGATGACGTTAATTTCCTGAAGCATACGCTGGCGTATTACAACCCGAACGGCGCGCCGCGTCTGGCCTATGGCGACGTGAAGATCACCACGCTGCCACCGGCAAAACGCGTGTACGGTGCCGAAGCGGAAGCCCAGGAAAAGAGCAAGAAGGAGCAAGCGAATGGCTGAGTTAGCTACCCTGAAAATGGAAGTCATGCGCTATAACCCGGAAACCGACAAGGCACCGCACGTCGAGACGTTCGAGGTGCCTTACAGCCGGGAAACGTCCCTGCTGGACGCGCTGGGTTACATCAAAGATAACCTGGCACCGGACCTCTCTTACCGTTGGTCCTGCCGTATGGCTATCTGTGGCTCCTGCGGCATGATGGTGAATAACGTGCCGAAGCTGGCGTGCAAAACCTTTTTGCGCGAGTACGCCACCAGCGGCATGAAGGTGGAAGCGCTGGGCAACTTCCCGATTGAACGCGATCTGGTGGTCGACATGACCCACTTTATCGAGAGTCTGGAAGCCATCAAGCCTTACATCATCGGCAGCAACAAAACACCGGCTGACGGCGCTAACAAGCAGACCCCGGCACAGATGGCGAAATATCATCAGTTCTCCGGCTGCATCAACTGTGGCCTGTGCTACGCCGCGTGCCCGCAGTTTGGGCTTAATCCTGAGTTTATCGGCCCGGCAGCCATCACGCTGGCACACCGTTACAACCTGGATAACCGCGACCACGGCAAGAAAGAGCGTATGCCGCAACTGAACGGTAAAAACGGTGTCTGGAGTTGTACCTTTGTCGGTTACTGCTCAGAAGTATGTCCGAAGCATGTCGATCCTGCCGCTGCCATTCAGCAAGGTAAGGTCGAAAGCGCCAAGGACTTCATGATCGCTATGCTGAAACCGCAATGAGGGAGGCAACAATGACAACCAAGCGTAAAGCATACGTTCGCAGCATGCCTGCAAGCTGGTGGCAACGGCTCGGGTTCTATCGCTTTTACATGCTGCGCGAAATGACCGCTGCCCCCGCAGTATGGTTCAGCATTGTGCTGATCTATGGCGTGTTTTCATTGAAACACGGCGCAGAAGGCTGGGCCGGATTTGTTGGCTTCCTGCAAAACCCGCTGGTGCTGCTGATCAACATCCTCGCACTGGTGGCGGCGGCTATTCATACCAAATCCTGGTTTGAACTGGCGCCCAAGGCCAGCATCATCATCGTAAAAGATGAAAAAATGGGGCCAGAGCCGGTTATCAAAGGGCTGTGGGCTGTAACCGTCATCGTCACGCTGGCTATTCTCGCCATCGCGTTACTATTCTGATTGGAGGGGAACAACGTGATTAATCCAACGCCAAAACGTTCCGATGAGCCTCCCTTCTGGGGACTGTTCGGTGCCGGTGGGATGTGGACCGCCATTTTCTCGCCGGTGATTATCCTGCTGGTCGGGGTGCTGCTGCCGCTGGGGATGTTCCCCGATGCACTGAGCTATGAGCGCATCGCCGCTTTCTCCCATAGCCTTATCGGGCGGCTGTTTCTGCTGCTGATGATCATTCTGCCTATCTGGTGTGGTTTGCACCGTCTGCATCACCTGATGCATGACCTGAAAATCCACGTTCCGGCAGGGAAATGGGTGTTCTACGGTCTGGCTGCCATCCTGAGTGTGGTCACCGTGATCGGTGTCGTCACTCTGTAACACGCCATCCGCTGTCACTGCTACGGCCCGCATTGCGGGCCGTTTTTTATTCTGGTGTAGCAACCCGCGCAATATTCAGGCCGTTTACTACTGCGCACTGCGTTGAATGGCTTTCCCACCCGCTTCGACATCCTGCCCAATACCTCGGGTGGTATTACACGCTGTCAACGCAGAGAGCATCAGCAATGAGGCAAGAATAAGCACGCTTTTCTTGAACATGGTTATTTTCCTTCTCAAGGGAGAGGTAAA